>JAFGIX010000059.1 GCA_016929395.1 Candidatus Zymogenus saltonus | reverse complement strand
TTTCTCTGTTTTTACAATACTTTGGAAAGATTTGATGTCCATGATTTACCTTATCATGGTGGCAAATCTTTTACAATCACCTAAAATAAAATACTAAAATAGGACGGTCGGTTTTTTGAACAGTGGCCATGAAGCAGACAAAGATATTGAGGATAAAGAAAAGGACGAGGATAATCACCCCGATAAGGCGCGGCATCGACACTGCTGCAAGGAGGAAGAGCCAGAGGACAATCGTCATATCGGTCGTCTCCCTCGTAACCATTTATATCATATATCTCTTTTTTAGCCCTTATCTCTTCAACTCCCCCAGCCACGACTACGCCCGGACGACCGTGCTGATAAGCCAGGACCAGCTGAAGGCGCTCCATGTCGGCGTCCATAAGATAATAACCGGCTCCGGCATGGGAAGCGGTGTCCTGTTCAAATACAAGGGTAATCTTTTCTGCATGACGGCGTCCCACGTCGACTTTAAAAAGACCGACAGGTTCGGCATCCTCTACAAAAGCAAGATATTCAAGATGAAGCCGGTCAAGAGGTATGAGTCTTACGACATCGTCCTTCTTCACCTCCTCTCGAACAGGAATGTCCCCTATACGGACACCTTCGAGATAGGCGCCCCCCCGGCGGAAAAGGAGATATTCACCTACTACATGGGCTACGGCAGGGACATCGTGCTGGTGGAGAAGAGGGGACAGGTCTCCATTCCAAACGCGAGGACGTCGCTGACCACGGAAGACGAGCTGATCATCACGGCGGAGGTCAAATTCTCCAGGGGGGACTCCGGCGGCCCGGTCTTCGCCGTGGATATAAGGGAGGACGACCTGAAGTGCATCGGCCTTATCGTCGGGATGCATGCGGAGGTAAACAACATCGGGGTCGTGTCGCTCCTTCCCCCGACGCTCAAGCGGGACATGAGGATTTTTCTACTGCTTCACCCTATAAGGAGGCTTTTGTAAATTGACCAAAAAGAAAAATGACAGGCGCGCTCTCGTCTGCTGGTACAGCCAGACGGGACACACGAAGAGATACGGAAAGCTCATAGCGAGGGTTTTTAAGGATTCGGGCGTCAAAACGGACGCCCTCGCGATAGGCGAGGTCGACCCCGCGGGTGCCGTTCGATACGACATCGTAGTCGCCGGAACGCCGGTCTTCTACTACGACGTCCCGGAAAACGTGAGTAATTGGGCCGCGTCGATTAAAGACCTCAATGGCGCCTCGGTGGCGTCATTCGCCACGTTCGGGGGCGACGGGGGAAACCAGCACAACACCGCCGTAGAGCTTTTGAGGCGGTTATCTAAAAAGGGTGGGGTCCCGGTCGGCGCGGCCACGTTCGGGAACATGTCTTCCTACGCCCCCACATGGTCTTTGGGAAACGAGAGGCGAATATTGAAATTCAGCCACCTCCCTAACGAGGCGACCTACGAAAGTGTGAGGGAGTTTGCGAAACAAATCCTGAAAAACGTCGAAGACGGAGTGGAGATCAAGGCGAGGAAGAAGCTCGATATAAACGAGTTGTTCAAATATCTTCCGATGATATGGATAAGCAAATTAATCACCGGGACCCACACGATAGACAAGAACCTCTGCACCGAATGCGAGATCTGCGTGAAGGGGTGCCCCGTAGGGGCGATAGACCTCTCCCGCTTCAGCGTGAACACAAAGAGGTGCATCGCCTGCCTGGGATGCGTCAACAACTGTCCCGCCGGTGCCGTCGTCATGACGTTCATGGGGAAAAAGGTCTACGGCTTTAAGGAGTTTCTCAAACTTAACGGGATAAGGATTGCCGAGCCGTAAGTATGGCTGGGGAGGCGGATATCCCCTCTCTTCCGCCGCAAAACAGGCCGACATCCCGTCTATAAAGATTTTCGGCGGGCGTTCGTCTCTCGGTCTCCATCAAAGCTCTTGTATATTTGTTTATCGCGGATCAAAGGATGACGACCGGCAGACGTTAATCGCCAACCGGTTGGCCCCGCTCACGCGCTCCTGTAGAGCTTGGTCAGGACGAACTCCCGGTGGCCCAGGACTTCGGCCGCCGTCAACCTCCCGTTTGCCGTCCTCCTCGTCAGATCGACCAGTATCTCCCCCGCTTTCGTAAGCGATAGGCTCCCTTTGAGTATATCCGAGACGTCGAGGTCGATATGCTCCGACATCGTCTCGACCGTGATCGGATTCGCCGAGAGCTTGATTACCGGGGTCACCGGGTTTCCGATGACGTTTCCCTGCCCCGTGGGGAATAGGTGGATTACGGCGCCGGACGCCATCCAGAGGGTCACAGCCTCGGCGGCGGCCGAAGATGTGTCCATGTACCAGAGACCCTTACCCCTCGGCTCCTCTGCGGGCTTCAAGACCCCGATGTACCTTGCCGTCTTTCCGATCTTCTGGATGTTGCCGAAGGCCTTTTCCTCGATGGTGGTGAGCCCCCCGGCGATGTTCCCCTTGGTCGGCTGGGAGTCGGAAAGGTCGTCGGTCTTCACCTCGTTTATGAAGTCGTCGTAGGCCTTCCAGACCCTGTAAAATTCCTCCCCGACCTCTTTGGTGGCGGCACGTTCCACCACCACCATCTCGGCCCCCGTTATCTCCGAGGTCTCGCCGAAGGAGACGGTGCCCCCCATGTCGAGAAGCGTCGTCACCGCCTCGCCAACGCTGGGGTTGGAGGCAAGTCCCGACGTGGTGTCCGACTCGCCGCACTTTATCGAGACGTAGAGCTCCGACGCCCCGCACTCGGTCCGTTGAAGCTCCGTCGCGTCCTTGACATACTCCAGCGCCTTTCTTGAGGCCGCCTCGATAGTCTTGAGGTCGCCGTGCCTCTCGATGGAAAACCCACATGCAGGCTTTCCGGTCTCCGCGATCCCGTTAACTAACCTCTTCGTCCACCCCTCCTCGATCCCGATCACCACAACGGCGGCGACGTTCGGGTTTCTCCCGGTCCCTATCATCGTGCGGAAAAAAAGCTCCAAGTCCTCGCCGAACTGAAGCCGGCCGTAACCATGGGGGACCGCGAGCGTCCCCTTGACGTTATTCGCCACCGCTTCGGCCGCGGCGTTTGATATGTCATCGAGAGGCAAGATAAGAACGTGGTTTCTGACGCCGACCCTGCCGTTCTCCCGCCTGTAGCCCATAAAAGTAAACTCTTTCATCGTATTGATCTCTCCATTGAACCGCTGATTTTCACCACCTCTTCGTCTTCACGTTGTGGACGTGGACGTGATCCCCCTTTTTAATTTCAGCCACTACCCTCCCAATGTCGTTGTCGTACTTGATAACCGTGTCGTCCACATTGAAATCCACAAGGGCGATCTTGTGGCCGAAGGGGATGTCGGCATTCGACTCTATCTCGAATTCATCCCCGCTCTCCATGTTGAGGCCCTTGACCACATCCCCCCTTTTAATATCCGAGACGACGACCGCCACGTTGTCCCCCACTCCATGCACAAGAAGTTGAACCATCGAAAGCCTCCCTCAATATCTATTTTTTCTATTTCGGCACCACAACGAGATTAACGGCGTCCATAACGACAAGAACCCTCACGTCGCCCCCACCGCCCCCCTGTCTCTCCACCTCTTTTCTCAGGGCGTCCTTAAGCGTTCCGCATACCGTAAAGAAGCCGGCTTCCCCGCCATACCCCGTTCGAGATAACGCCTCGGAGACGACCGTCATCGTCCCCCCGCCGTCGATGAAACCGATCGGATTTTTGAACTTATGGTCGCCGAGGCGGTAACCGCCTGAGAGACGCTCTGTGAGCGCGTCCCCCCTCGATGCGAGTCCCATCGTCTCGGAGAAGTGGGGCGGGCCGACCCCGTCCGGGCAGGAGGCGACGAGAATGTAGGATCCGCCCATTTTTATCGCCCCCCTCACGTTTTCGAACGACTTCATAGCCTGATAGAGGTCCCTGTCCATCGGGGCCTCCGCAACCGCGATAACGATGTCTGCCCGATCGGCCTCCTTGATATATATATATTCCACCTTGTCAAACAGGGGTGTTATGGAGTCCAGAATCGGCCCGCAAAAGACGCCGTGGATATTCTCCCCCCTGGAGACCACGTTTATCCCGAAAACCTCCACATTTTTTTCCTTAAGCCTTTTCACAACGAGGGATGCGGCGTCCTGAATGTCCTCGTAGACCGGGTTGCCTGCCGTTACCACGGGCCCGCTGCCTTTTGAAAGCGCCAGAAAGTGGTTCTGTCTTATAGTCTCAAAGGAGGCGACCCCGGGGACGATCGACTTTCTCCCGCCGGTGTACCCGGCAAACCAGTGCGGCTCAACGCTCCCGACAGCCACGATATTGTCGTACTCGAAGAGGCGGCTCGATACCTCGACTTTCGTTCCCCTCGGCGTCCTCCCCACCAGGACCTTTGGGTCGGCGGTCGAGTCGTGGAAGTGTATCCTCCCCGAGAAGGAATCGGAGAGCCTTCCCAGAATCCTCCTTTCCGCCTCCTTAACCGAATCCGGGACCTTGTGGGCGCCGGTGGCGACGATCACGTCCCCCGAGTGCGCCCCAGGATAGCGCCCTGCTAACAGCCTAAGGAGCCTCTCCGTCGGCGTAGGCCGGTCGAGGTCGTTTACGATGTAGAGCGTACCCGTGCCCGGCTCGAAGGGGAGGTTCAGAGCCTCCACTATCTCGCCGTCCGTCAGAGCCTTCACGCCCTCCGCCGGCGAGACGACCTCGAGGTCGACACTATCGCTCGGGGTGCCCGGGTCGATCGTAACCTCCCTCTCACCCCCGTAACTCCTGTATCTGACAACGACCTTCATATTCTATGAGGCGCCCACGTTTGGATTTAACATTAGATCATTTCTCCGTCTTGTCCCAGGCGTCCCTGAATCTCTTCAGACCCTCGTCGGTGAAGGGGTGGGTAAAGGAGTCCCTGTAGACGTCGAACCCCGCGGTGACGATGTCCGCCCCCACCACCGCCGCATCCACGATCTGCTTTCCGCTCCTCACCGCCGCGACTATGATCTCGGTGTCGAAGGCGTAGTTCTCGTATATCGCAACGATGCTCGATACGAAGTCGGCGCAGCCCTCGCCGCTCGACTCCTTCCACCCGATGAACGGGGAGACGAACCAGGCCCCAGCCCTCGCCGCCTGTATCGCCTGGGAGGGGGAAAAGACCAGGGTGACGTTTGTCTTTACGCCCGCCTCGAAAAGTTCCTTTGTCGCTACCAGGCCTTGTTCTGTGCACGGTATTTTGACAACGAAGTTTTCCGATGTGGCGGAGAGCTCTTTTGCCTCCACGATCATCTCGGCGGCGGTCGCAAGATGGGGGTTGACCTCGACCGATATGGGGAAATCGACCCCCTTGAACTCGCCCGCGAGCTCGGTAATCACGGTCCTGAAAGGCTTCCCCGACAGGAGGATGTGTCTCGGATTCGTGGTGACGCCGTCTATCCCCCAGTTATCAAAGGCGTACCTTATCTCGTCCAGCTTTGCGCTGTCCAAAAAATATTTCATCTCGATACATACCTCCTTTTCTATTGTCATGGCGTTTTTCGATCTCTCCGGATGCATTTTGTTGACCTCAACTAAGCCCGTCCACCCAGGAACAATGGGAAAAAACGCTTGATTTATCGAAAAAACCGGCCTATTATATATCGATAACGATAAAATTGCAAGGTCGAAAAAGGTCGATCGACGGTTTTTTTAAATGAACCTGATTTGAGAAAACCTCCCCATAACTATAAGAACTATAAGATATTATGGCCCACGGAGCAAAGATAGACCGAAGGAAGATAAACAAGAGAAACCACATCATCGACCTCTTCCGCCAAAACGGCCCCCTCTCCAAGGCGCAGGCGAGGGAGCTCTCCCGCTACTCGATGGACACGATCATCTCGATATTCGACTCGCTTATCGAGGAGGGGCTCATCGTTATTGCTGTCGGCGAACAGAAAAAAAAGGGGAGGAGGGCACAATTCTACGACCTGAACCACAAAAGGAGGCTCTACCTCGGCACGATGTTTAATGACTCCGGCATTTTTTCAAGCGTGGTCAGCTTCTCCAGAAGGGAAGTTGAGCAGTCCACAACGAGGCTCCCCTCCTCGGTGGGCAAAGACGAGTTCATCGAGCTTTTCACCTCCCATATCGAATCGATCGTCTCCAACTACTCCGGGCCGGACGGCGGGATCGCGGCAGTCGGCTGCTCCGTTCCGGGCGACATCGACCACGAGGCCGGCATACTGAAATCCTATACCTTCATCCCCTCCCTTGCCAATGTCAACTTCATCGACCTGATATCGAAGACAGCCCCTGAAAAGAGGATTGTGGCGGACCACAACGTCAGGAGCATGATCGAATATATCCTCAACAACGGCGGCGCCGCCGAGGAGCGGGAGACCGTCCTCTTTGTATCGGCGAGGTCGGGGGCGGCAAGCGGCCTCATCCACAAGGGGAGGGTCGTGACCGACAGGGGCGAATTCGGCCACATCAAGGTGACCGACGAGAAGGCCCGGTGCATCTGCGGGAGGTCGGGCTGCCTCGACTGCTACTTTTCGTTAAACAGCTTCATTAAGATAGCGCCGGAGATGATTGAAGACGATGGGAACGCAAAAGACACAGCGCTACTAGACCGCCTGGCCGGTGAATACCGAAACGGAAGCGGCGAGATCAAAAGGGAGCTCGACAGGAGGCTCAAACTCTTTACCATCGCGCTCCTTAACGTCATAAACGTGACGGTTCCCGACCTCGTCATATTGACCGGCGAGCTATTCAAAATATACGGGGACCCGATAAAGAGAATAAAGGAGATAACGGCCGAGCACTTCGAGGACGGCGGGTACATCAGCCACTTCAGAAACGCCGACTTCGACTACCTCGACATCGGCCCGGAGATAGCCGCCATCGGGATATGCCATCGACTGATCGGGGAGGAGTGGAGATTCCACGAGGAGGAGAGATAGCCGATCCAATATTTCATATGAAGGCAATGCAAACAATATCTAAAAAAAGGGTGACATGAAAAAGATAGACGTCTACATTACGATGACATCGGCCCCCCACTTTCCCGTCGGTCTTTCGCTGGAGGCCTTTGAAGAGGCGATAGCGCTCCTTAAGGACGACGGGAGGGTGAACCTCTTCCGCTCCAGGGAGCCGATAAAAGAGTACACCTACCGGAAGGAGGACGGCCTCGATGAGCTTAAAGGAAAGAGGATGGACCTCGTGATCCTCGTCCAGGGGGCCTTTACCTGGGACAACGTCATGCTGAAGATACTGAAAACTTTCGGGGATGCCCCGGTACTCCTCTGGGCGCTGGAGGAGCTCCCCTTCGACTCCGGCTCCATCGAGCGGAATTCCTTGTGCGGCACCATGATGAACGCCGCCACCCTGAAAAGGATCGGCAGGACGGTATTTTACATCTACGGCAACCCGGAGAGGGAAGAGGCGAGAGATAAACTAAACGACATCATCGCCTCGGTCTTAGCAAAGAAGATGGTCGAGGGATCGACCTACGGCTCCATAGGCTCCCGCCCCCCCGGCTTTTACAGCTCCACGTTCGACGAGCCGGAGGTTTTAAAAAAGTTCTCGATAAGGACGGTCCATGGGGAGCTTCTGGATATCCTCGAGCGCTACGACAATATCGACGATGTTGATGTCAAAAGGGACATCGCCGAAATGATGAAGTTAGGGGAGATGGGGCTGGCGGACGATGAGTCGAACGCAAAATCGTCGAGGCTCTTTCTCGCCATAAGACAGTTCATCAGGGAAAACGAGATAGACTACCTCGGCATCAAGTGCTGGCCGGAGCTTATGAGGCGGGGGCTCAACACCTGCATGATAAACGGGAGGCTAACGGACGAGGGGATAATGACCGGCTGCGAGAACGACTTCTACGGGACCCTCACCATGTATATCTATTATCTCCTTACCGGCACCTCCCCCTGGTTCGCCGATCTGATCCATATCGACAGGGAGACGAAGAACCTCTACCTCTGGCACTGCGGGGCAGCGCCCGGCTCGCTCTGCTCCAAAGATTTTACTCCCAAGATAAACAAGCAGTACCGGGGTGACGACAGGGGAAACACCCTCGAGTTCCCGCTGAAGTCGGGCAAAGTGACGGTGGGGCGTATTATCGTAACGCCCGAGGGGGAACACAAGATCGTGGCCTTTCGGGGTGAGGCGGTAGAGCCGTCCTACACGCTGCGCGGCAACTGGAGCGAGGTCGTCCCGGAGGTAGATGCGTACATACTGCTGGATAAACTCTTCGAACTCGGGACGGCCCACCACTACGCGGTCGTCTACGGCGACGTTGTCGAGAGGCTTAAGCATTTTGCCAAGCTTATGAACATCGAGCTTGTCATAATATCTTAAGCAATAGCGTAAGTAATAGAGCAGCGATTTTTTACGAAACATACTTTTTTTTAAGGAGTAAAATATGTCACCGCTAACAAAACCCTTTCCCGGCGAGAAGCTTCCCTGGTACTACAAGTTCTTCTTCGGCCTTGGGGACTTCCTCGGGGGCGGGTCGTTCGTCCTTATCGGAGTCTACTACACGATCTTTCTGACCGATGTCGTTTACCTTGGCTTTATCTTCATCACGCTGAACATGGTCATCGCCAAGGTCTGGGACGCGATTACAGACCCGCTTATGGGGATACTCTCCGACAAGACGAAGAGCCGCTGGGGGAGGAGAAGGGTCTACTTCATAATCGCCATCCTTCCGGTCGCCATCTCGTTTTTCTTGATGTGGCTTCCGCTGAAGGTGGGAGAGAATCAGGAAAATCAGATCGGAATATTTATCTATTTCCTGGTTACGCATCTCTTCTTCAGGACGGTCTTCACGATGGTCATGATTCCTTTTAACGCCATCATCCCGGAGCTGACCACCGACTACGACGAGAGGAGCAGTATCTCCGGCTACAGGGGGGTCTTCTCCATCTTTTCGAGCCTCCTCTCGGCGGCCCTTCCGGGCCTTATCGTAGCAAAATTTACGGACGCCGGAACCGGCCACGCGGTGATGGCGGGGATATTCGGGTTATTCTATGCGCTTCCCTTCATCAGCTCCTTCTTCTTCTCCTACGAGCGCCCGGAGTACCAGCGGTCAAAGCCCCTCCCCTTCTGGGAGTCGTTTAAGGAATCCTCCAGGAACCGCTCCTTCCTCTATCTCTTGGGGCTTTACATCTTCGCCTTCGTCGCCTTCGACATCCTCATGGCCACGTTCCTCTACTTCCTGAAATATTACCTCGGCCGGGAATCTATGGGCTCGGCCCTCTTGGGAACACTGCTGTTCGTGGAGATGATCTTTTTACCGGTCTATATCGTCATCGCAAACCGAACCTCCAAGAAGACCTCGATGACAATAGGGCTTATTATCTGGGGCGTTGCGATGTCCACCGCCTGGTTTTTCCCGGCGGATATCCCCAACACTTTCCTCTACGCCTACGCCTTTGTCGTCGGCATGGGGACGTCGGCCGTCGCAATCCTCCCCTGGGCGATGCTCCCGGACATCTCAGATGTGGACGAGCTGATGACCGGAAAGAGGAGGGAGGGGGTCTACGCCGGCTTCTTCACCTTCATCAGGAAGATCTCCTCGGGTCTCGCCCTGGCGGCGATTCCCCTCTGCCTCGGGTTTGCGGACTACGACGGCAAGCTCGACGTCCAGGGGGAAGAAGCCGTAAAAATGATCAGGATACTGTTCAGTATCGTTCCGATCTTATTCATAATCGTCACCGTCTACTTCACGACGAAGTTCCCCCTAAACTCCCACACCCACGCCGTCTGCATGAACGAGATAAGGCGTCGCAAGGGTGACGACTACGACGATATGGGATTATCGGAGGAGGAGAAGGAAAGAATATTGACGGCGCTCACCGGCTCTCCCGACAGGTGGAAGGGAAAGGCTTAAGGGAATTTAGATAACTGAACATCGATAAACAAAAAAGGGGCGGAATCTATTCAAGATATTGAATCCGATTCCGACCCCAGGTTTTTTTATCCGAAAGATGTTAGGGGATGGCCGCTTCCCTCACACCCTACTTGGAGACGAGGCCGATGTCGTCGAGCCAGATCGTCCCCTTGATGCTCTTGCTGTAATCGCATACGTTTACGCCGAATCCAGTCATCTTCTTCGGGTCAATCTTTGTAAGTCCCCCCTCACTCGCCCATCCGGACCTCTTGAACTCCGACCACAAAAATGAATAGAGCTTCCAGCCGCTGGCGGTCCTGAAGCCGGTTTCGAAGGGGGTGGCACTCCCCACCTCCCCGGAAAATAGGATCAGGGTCATATCCTCTCCCCCCTTCTCGGAATATATCCAGACCGAGAATCCGCCGTAGGCGCCCCAGTTCTGATGGCTATCGAAGTAGCGGCCGAAGCCGCCGCACCCGTCCCTCTTTACGCTGTAGTTTGCCTTCAAGGAGCGGTTTCCGCTCTTCTTCTTCCCCTCGTCGAATTTTATCTCCACGGTGGACCCGTCGCCGGCCCCCACCTCCCAGTTGGGAGAGTCGGTCTCGAAGCCGTCAATCAAAGAAGACTTTACCGCGGGGCTTTTGGGTGTCCTTGTCTCAGGTATAGTCTCCGCCGGCGGGGATTCTTCTATCTCCGGCGGCTCCTCGGCGGCGGTTTCCTTCGGCATGGGGCCAGACCCGACAACGCCCCTCTTCTTTATCACGCTTTCGATAAAGCTCACGAACTTCGGGCCGATCTCCCGGTTCGCCCTGTCGTTAGGGTGGGAGTCGTGGTTGCCCACGCGGTACCCCGGCTTTAGCATGTTGTCGCCTCCGGCGAGGAGGTCAAAGAAGTCGAAGACGAAGACGTTCTTGCGGCCATTGAGGAACCCGTCGGACTTGAGCCAGCTTGTAAACGCCCTGGCGCGCCTTGCGGCGGCGGGGCTGGTCTCGTTAGGAACGAGGGGCGGCTGGGTTACGATGATGAAGGTCTTGTTCGGGTATTGGTCCATCCTGTTTATGATGGTGCGGTAGTAGGACTTGTACTGGTTGAGCTGCTCGTCGCTCTCTATGTTGCTTACCGGGAAGCATGACTTGAAGAGTATAACGTCGTACTGTATCAGGTGGCTAAACGTGTTTTTCGGGGGCGATGTTAGCTTCTGGGTGAATATCGCGGCATAGCCGTCCGGGTCGGTGTTGTCTCCGGGGACGTTGAAGTTCCTGCCGGTGTACGAACCTTTTGCGTCTCTAAGCCCCTCCTCGTTGTAGCCGTGGTCGTAAAATTGATACCCCTTCGCCGTCAGTCCCTCTCTCACGTTCCCGCCGTTTATCAGCCCCTGGCCGCAGGAGTGATGGAGAAAGATGATCTTCACCGGCGCCGCCTGGGCGGACAGGGGAAATATCAGCACAACAGTAAAGAAGGCAAAGAGGATTAAGCAAAGGAAGGCGGGCACCCCCCTTGAAAAACCGAGTTTCAAGCCAGCTGTTTTTATTTTATAGTCTTCCCCTTTCATTTTTACCTCCTATTTCAAAGACACGACTTCTATTTTATCATCATAGAGAGGGAAAGGGAAATAATTTGTATTGTCAGTGCCGCCCGACCCACAGGAATCTATGCTGTCATTCCCAACTCTATTGGTAATCTATACTGTCATTCCCAGCTTTTCTGGGAACTTATTCTGTCATTCCCAACTCGATTGGGAATCCAGTTAAATATCAGTGTCACCCGCCCTCCCAACACACAAACACCCATCCCTCTGGATTCCCGTTTTCACGGGAATGACATATATTGCTGGATTCCCGCTTTCGCGGGAATGACATAATATATCATTTCAGGTCAGTCGATAACCTTGAGGATCTTCGGCGCGTTTCTCGGCGTGGGCTCCGGCACCCTCTCCGGGTAGCCGACCGCTATTGGCGCCACAATTGCATAATCATCGGGGAGGCCAATCTCCTCCCTCGTCTTCCTGCTACGTATCTGCGATCCGAGGCCGACCCAGCATGTCCCCAATCCCCTTTCGGCCGCCGAAAACATGAAATAGGACGCCGCGAGGGCGCAGTCCACAGGGAGGGAATTGAGCTTTCTCTCCCCCACAATAAGGACGAGGCACGGGGCGTTGTAGAAAACGTTAAACTCCTCGTTTTTGATGGCGCCCGCGTATCTATTGACCGACAACTTCGGGTCCTTCTCAATATCTGAGAGAAGCGCCGCCTTGCTCTCGTCCGACAGCCTCCTTATCGTATCCTGGTCGTTGACGACAATAAACTTCCAAGGCTGGCCGTTTCCTGAGCTCGGCGCGAGGCACGCATCGGCGATGACCTCTTTCACAAGCTCCGTTGGAACCTCCCTCTCCTGAAATGACCTTACGGACCGCCGCCGCCTCAAAATCTCTCTTAACTCCATAAAAAAATCCTTCTTTCTATCTCTTCAATATCCTGCCGTTCAATTGTTGCCTTTCAGACAACGGGCAGCAAGGACAGACTTGCATAATTGTATTAACATGCCCCAGTGGGTTTTGCCCGTACTGCTTATGCAGATACAGGGGCTGCTATTCTGTCATTCCCAGCTCGACTGGGAATCTATGCTGTCATTCCCAGCTCGACCGGGAATCTATGCTGTCATTCCCAGCTCGACCGGGAATCTATGCTGTCATTCCCAGCTCGACCGGGAATCCAGTAAGATATTAATCTGGATTCCCGCTTGCGCGGGAATGACATGTTATTTAAAATCCCACTTCCCAAGGGAATAACAGACGCCACCCGGTGACCCGCCCCCTGAATTCCCGGTTCTATCAATCTTTGGACACTTATAAACAAATCCCTTTAGACATTAGACAAGAGACTCCGGCACGTCGATCATCTTTGCCCTCAAGTATTCCCCCAGCGACTTCGCCAGAGGGTCCATCCTGACGGAGGCCGCCGCCCCCTCACCCAGAACGCCGTGGATGTAAAAGTTGAGCGCAAGCAGGTTAGGGAGCTCGTAGCGGTCTATCTCGTAGGGCGCCATGTCGGGGAGAAGCTCCTTGAGCCTTTTCGTCGTCAGGTACTCCCTCAGGTACGAGAACGCCTCAGGACTCTTCCCCCAGACGCCTAGGTTCGCGTTCCCCCCCTTGTCCCCGGAGCGGGTGGCGTAGACGCGGCCCAGGGGTATTTTAACCATCTTCCCCTTGGGCACATCAGGTATCTTCACCTCGATGGGTTTTATGGACTCCGCCTTCCCCTCGGCCTTTGCCGACACTACCTGAAACTCGCTCCCGTTAACGTAAACCCTCTGGACTAAATGCTCCTTGGAAACCAGGGCCGGCCAGTGAAAGATCGTGGGTGTCCCGTTGGTGGGGGGGCTGGTGAGCGTGAATCCGGGGATGCTGGCAAGCGCGAGCTCGACAATCTTTGCAGAAAAGAGCCGCCCCGCCTTGTTGGAGTCCGGGTCTATGACGGTGATCCTCAGCTGGGCGAAGGCCTCCTCGTTCGTTGACGGGTCATCCTTGTCCGACCTCACCAGCTCCACGTGCACCTTCTGGAACTGGTCCTTTCCCCCCATGCTGTCGAAGAAGGTATCCTCGAAGATCTTCGCCTTCTTCTCTATGTCGAGGCCGGTGATGATGACCGTCATGGAGTTCTTGTGCCCACCGAGGACGTTCATGCACACCTTTGTGGTGTCGGTCGGCAGCTCACCCTTGACACCCGTCACCCTAACCCTGTCTTTGCCCTCCTGGGAAATCTCTATCGTGTCAAACCTCGCTATCACATCCGGCGTAAGATAACCCGGCCCCCCTATCTCGTAGAGGAGTTGGGCCTTCACAGTATCAACCGACACAAGGCCCCCGGTGTTCGGGTGCTTGGTGATGGTAAACGAGCCGTCCTCGAAGACCTCCGCTATCGGGTATCCCACGTTCTTGAAGGAGGGTACCTCTTCGAAGAATGAGTAGTTCCCGCCGGTGGCCTGGGCGCCGCACTCGATGATGTGGCCTGCTACGTACGCCCCGGCGAGCCTGTCCCAGTCGTCCACCTTCCAGCCGAACTTCCACGCGCACGGCCCGCTTATCACGGAGGCGTCAGTCACCCTGCCGGTGACCACGATGTCCGCCCCCTCGTAGAGGGCCTTTGTTATTCCCCAGCCGCCGAGATAGGCATTTGCGGTGATCGGGTTCGCCCCCGCCTCCTTGAGACCGATCCCCTTGTCGAGATGGGTGAAGGCCTCTCCCTTCCCGTTAAGCTCCTCCAGCCTCGCCATCAGGTCGTCCCCCTCGATGTAGGCGATCTTGGGACTTACGCCGAGCTCCTTTGCCACCCCCTGAAGGCTCTCGGCAAGGCCGGCCGGGTTCAGCCCTCCGGCGTTGGCCACGACCTTGATCCCTTTATCCATGCATGTCCCCATGACCTCTTCCATCTGTTTCAGGAAGGTCGATACGTACCCTCCCTTCGGGTCCTTGAGCCGCTTCCGAAACAGTATAGCCATGGTTAGCTCGGCAAGGTAATCCCCCGTCAGAAAATCGATGGGGCCACCCTCGACCATCTCCTTGGCGGCGCTGAAGCGGTCGCCGAAAAATCCGCTGCAGTTTGCGATAATCAGTTTTTTATCATCGGTCATTTTTAATTCCCCCTTCAACTCAACTTCTATTTCCCCTTGAAGACAGGGTCCCTCTTCTCGATAAACGCGGTTATCCCCTCTATGGCGTCCTCTGTTGCGGCCACCTCGGCTATCTTCCCGGAGAGAAAATCGAGGGCATCCTCGAAGCCCATGTCCGCCATCGCGTAGAAGGCTTCCTTTCCTATCTTCATCCCGATGGGGCTTTTTCCCGCCAGCACCTTCAAGACCTTATTCACCTCGCTGTCGAGCTCTTCGTCCTCGACGACCCGGGTTACCAGTCCCATCTCGAGCGCCTCTTCGGCCGACATCCTGTTCCCCAGGAGGATCATCTCCATCGCCCTCTTTCTGACCGCATTTCTGAATATCAGGGCGCCGATCATCATAGGCCAGAGGCCCACGTTGACCTCGGGCGTCCCGAACTTCGAGCCTTTCTTGGCGACCACGATGTCGCAGGCAAGCATGAGCCCCATACCCCCAGCCAGGCAGTAGCCGTTGACCCTGGCAACGGTCGGCTTGGGAAACGATACGATCTTCTTCAAGAGATCGGCATATCTCTTGAAGACGTCCACCTTGCCGTCCCCTGCGCCGCCGGCGAGGTCCGCGCCGGAGCAGAAGGCCTTTTCCCCCACCCCGGTAATCAGGACGGCCCTGACATCGGCGTCGTCTTTGACCCTGTCGAGATACTCGTGTAGGAGCTCCACGGCAGATACGCTCAACGAGTTTCTCTTCGCCTCCCTGTTTATAGTGAGGCGCGCCACGCCGTCCTCAACGACATACACAACATCAGCTTCCGACATAGCCGGTTCCTCCTCAAATGATATGGATATGATAAAATTTATACGGTTATTCCCGGCGCCACTGCGCCGCCTGACGCCCCACGCTCTGGATTCCCGCTTTCGCGGGAATGACACTTTTTCATTCCCGGCTCGACGGGGAATATATGCCATAATTACCAACAGCGTTGGGAATCTATTCTGTCATTCCCGACTTGATCGGGAATCCAGTAAAATTTTAGTGCAACCTGCCCACCCAACGCGCAAAAACCCACCGCTCTGGATTCCCGCTTTCGCGGGAATGACAAGCGCTTCTAATCCCCACTTGCAGCGCCCTCCTCCCCGGAGTCCTCCCTCTCGATATCCACCAAGATCTGCCCCGGCTCCACCTTGTCCCCCTCGGAGACGTTTATCTTGGTGACCTTCCCGGCAAAAGGTGCAAAGAGGGTCGTTTCCATCTTCATGGCAGAGACCACCACGACCCCGTACCCCTCCTCGACCTCGTCCCCCACCTCAACGAGCACCCTTATCACCACAGAAGGCATGGGAGGGGTAACCTCGGTGGGAATCGCCTTTCCGCCGCTTTTCCCTCTCCTCCTCTCCATGATATCGGCGTTCTGCACCACGTACGGCGTGCCGTCGATCACGATCTCCTTCTCGCCGCCGCTGTTTACGACGTAGGCAGTACGACCCCTCCCGTCGATCTCGAGACGAATCGTGTTCTCGGAGACGGCCGTAAATGAGACCTCCATCTCCTGCTCGTTGACAAAAATGGTCATCGTTCCCCCATCGGCGCCCTTAACCACATCCTCCACCCTGACCGGCGTCGGGTCTCCGTCACCTAACTTCAATCTGTATTCCAACTTTCTTAAACTCCACCAACCGTTATATTAAAATCAGACCAAAAATCCATCACAACGTGTCGAGCTCTTCGCGCCTGATCTCCCGCCCCTCCTCGGCGGACCTGTAGCCCGCCAGCGTCCATAAGACCGCCAGCGCCGCGTCCTCGATACTCGCCGACCACTCGCCGTCGTATTTAGGGATAACGGTTTTTTGGCCGACGATCCGATCGATGAAGTGCCTCATCTGGCGGAAGTAGAGGGTGTTCTTCAGCCCTCCGGGGACCCTCATCGGCGTGTAGATGTTCGGGATTATATTTACTGGCTTGTAACTTTTAAGCTTCATCTTCTTGTGGGTGTACTCCTGGAAGGCCTCAAAAAAGATCTTCGCCTTTTCGCCGTAGATGTAGCCGATCTCGAATCCGCTGGGTCGTCCCATGACGAGGGTGCTCTTCTCGAAGACGGCGACCGTGTCGTTTTTAAGGGTCAGTACGGCGCAGGCCAAATCCTCGTGGGCTCGGGTCTCTATGAACCTCCTCGTCACGCAGTATACCGACTCGATCTCCCCGAATATGAACCTCATCAGGTCGATGTAGTGGGGGGCGTGATCGAAGAAGTCGCCCCCTCCCGCCCGCTTGTCGAAGTAGCGCCACGTCCCGTACTTCTTCTCCAGATCGATACCCCGCTTTTTGAGAAAATCGATCGCCTTCTTGAGCCACCCCTTTCTGAAGTCGGGGATGTAATAGTGCCAGTATATGCTCAATTGATAGATCCTGCCCAGCGTACCCGAGTCGACTTCCTCCTTTATCCGCCCAAATCCCGGCTCGAAGCGCTTCGAGTGGCCTACCTGGACAATCTTGTCGTGGCCCCTTGCCATATCGACCATAGCCCTGACGTCCCCGGGTGTCGTGGCCAACGGCTTCTCGCAGAGGATATGGAGGCCGGCGTCGATCGAGTCCTTCAGGTGCTGCCGATGAAACCAGGGCGGCGAGGCGATAACAACGGCGTCGAGGTCCGCCTCCTTGAACATATTCCTGTGGTCGGAGAAAACAGCGGGTACTTTGAACTTCTTTCTAAAGCTCCCGCGGTTCTCGTCGTCCGGGTCGGCCGCTGCGGCGACCACCGCTCTCCCGTCCGCCTTGACGGCCAGGCCGTGCCCCACGCGGGAGACCTGACCGCACCCTATTATCCCGACCTTGATTTTGTCCGGGGCCATTTCATCCCTCTTAACCTGTAATTAAAAAAACGTGTTTGCCAAAGTCAGTCTAAGTGCCGATTAGGAGCCTACGCCATCCTCCAGCCCCCCAGCGTCTCCCATGGCGTTGGGATTGAGGCTTCGGAGGCGTCGCCAATTCTAACTGCACCCCTCTTGGGTTTTAACATCTCATCGATAATATAGGCCGCAACCGCAGCGTCCGCGTCGCTCCTTAACGGCCTCCAGTCCTTGAAATTGGCCTCGATGAAGTCGGTGTATGTCTCCCCGTCTTGAAACTGCTTCGACGAGATGATGTCTATTATCATCGGTACAGGGGTCTTTATCCCGAGGATCGGGTAATTTTTTAGCGCCCTTACCATCCTCCTTATGGCGTCCCCCCTCGTCCCGGCGAAGACGACGAGCTTTGCGAGGATCGGGTCGTACTCCATCGGGACGGTGAAGCCGGAGTATATACCGGAGTCCACCCTGACGCCGGGGCCGGTCGGCTCCTTCATGAAGAGGATATTCCCCACCGACGGGAAGAAGCTGTTCTCCGGGTCTTCGGCGTAAATCCTCGCCTCGATGGCGTGCCCGGACGCCCTGATCTCCTCCTGCTTCATGCCGAGTGGCAGGCCTGCGGCTATCTCCACCTGTTTTCTGACGAGGTCCAAACCGGTCACCATCTCGGTGACCGGGTGCTCCACCTGAAGCCTCGTGTTCACCTCGAGAAAGTAGAAGTTGCCGTTTGCGTCCACGATGAACTCCACCGTCCCCGCGTTGACGTAGCCGGCGGCTTTTGCCGCGGAGACCGCGGCCCTTCCCATCTCGTCTCTCAGCTCCGGCGTCAGGAAGGTCGAGGGGGTCTCCTCGATGATCTTCTGGTGGCGCCTCTGGATGGAGCACTCCCGCTCGAAGATGTGGACTGTGTTTCCCTCCTTGTCCGCCAGTACCTGGAACTCGATGTGCCTCGGCCTCTCGATATATTTTTCGAGGTAGATCGCGCCGTTTCCGAAGGCGGTCTTCGCTTCGCTCGTCGCCTGGTTTGCGGCCTCCTCGATCTCCCCTTTCGAGTTAACGATTCTCATCCCCTTGCCGCCGCCCCCGGCCGCCGCCTTGATGATGACGGGATAGCCGATTTTTTCCGCCTCCTTTGCGATCTCCTTTGGATCGGCCTCGGGCTCGGTCATCCCGGGGATTACCGGAACGCCACCTTCGATCATCATCCTCCTGGCGACCGTCTTGTCGCCCAAATCCCTTATCGCCCCTGCAGGCGGGCCGATGAAGACAATCTTCGCCTCCTCGCACCTCTTTGCGAAGTCGGCGTTCTCGGCCAGGAAGCCGTA
>JAFGIX010000058.1 GCA_016929395.1 Candidatus Zymogenus saltonus | reverse complement strand
TTTCTCTGTTTTTACAATACTTTGGAAAGATTTGATGTCCATGATTTACCTTATCATGGTGGCAAATCTTTTACAATCACCTAATATATTTGCCATTGCTTTTATGAGAGACGCATACAAGACATTGGGCAGTAGACACAGTTTTCCGCCGAGGAATTTGGAAGATCTCCCAAAAGATCCAAGTTCAGAAAAATTTCGTGAAGAACACTATAAGGAATGGCTAAAATGGTGGAATAAAGGTTCTGATACTCAAAGGAAAAATTTCTTTATGCACATGCGTGATATGAATGAGACTATTAAAATTGCCATGCAGCAGCAACAAACACCAAGTGATTATTATCGTAACGGGGCAGATAGTAACGATGGAGACAATTTGCAGGATAATGGATTGAATAGTGACTTCGATTCAAAAAGCCATGTAGACCGGTGGAATAATTACATACGTTATAATAAAATGGGATTAAAAATAGAAAGAGTTAAAATATAGTTTGTATTTCTTGGTGAATTCAACTCTATTGTATAGCTTGCTGGTTTGAAGTTGGGGGTGAAATACTATTAAGTAATCCCCTTAAAGGAACCGGGAATAGGTTGATTGCGGCATGTAAAGGGGGGGTCATTATTGAATCTTAAATTGTATTTAAAAGAGGCTTCAACACGCAGCCAATGTCGGGGCGCTTTGATATCTCAAGTGATATAAAAAATAGATGACATATTGATATTTAACATATCAAATATCCTTTCAGAAAAACTCACCAAATAAAACCTCTGTTTACGTCTTCACTTAAAAATAGTGCTATGAAATACAAGATAGACAAAGTAAAATACCTTACGGCATAGACGATTAAAACTTCCCATAGTGACAATTCACTACCTGTAACAGGGAGAATGTGAGGTGGTACTATATTTCAGCAGATGATACAGCTAAACTGCCCTTACCTCAACGAAACGAAAATTTCTTAAAGAACTTTTGTGCAAAGTGGGTTATCCAACTATGGGTAATCTGTAACGGTGTTGTCAACTTTCTTATACCACTTAAAGATCTCACCTGCAGCTTAATAAGGGTCGATATTATTATATTCCAAATGAAGAGTTGAAAGCGGAAATTTCTTGATTACATGACACCTTTTGAAGTATTCTTTAGTCAACTTGTTAATATAGAGTCAAATCTTTTGTATGAAACACGAACCGCCCTGTCGGATTATGCTGCTGATACCGTCACTGAATATCGGCGGCGCGGAGGTACAGCTTGTCAATCTGGCAAAGGGACTATACGGGAGCCGCGGCGGCGTGACCGTGGTAACCTTTTACGACTCAGGGAGATTGTTTGACGACCTTAAGGAGTCCGGCGTCCCGGTCGTTTCATTAAAGAAGGCCGGCAGGTGGGATATCTTCGGTTTTCTGCGGCGTTTTGTCAAGACGGTCCGCACGATCAGGCCCGACCTCATATACGGATTCCTTGGGACGCCGAATATCATCATCGCCCTCCTAAAGCCGTTTTTCCCGGGCGTAAAAATCGTTTGGGGGATACGCTACTCGGAGATAGAGCTTCATTACTACGATTGGCTATCCCGCCTGAGTTATCTTGTCGAGAGGGGTTTGGCCTTTGTCCCCGATCTCATCATCGCAAACTCCAACGCGGGCCTCGAGTACGCCAAAAGAAGGGGCTTCCCCCCCGAAAAGATAAGGGTCGTACAAAACGGCATCGATACCGAAAGATTCTTTATCAGCCCTGAGGAGGGCAAGGGTGTAAGGAGGGAGTGGGGTGTCGGCGAAGGTCAAAGGCTCGTCGGGATGGTGGGGAGGCTCGATCCGATCAAGGATCACGGGACATTTCTCATGGCCGCATCGACCGTTTCCGGAAAATACGATGACGTCCGCTTCGTTTTTGTCGGGGACGGCCCGGCAGACTACACCGATTCATTGAAGGGGTTGGCGGAAGAGCTCGGCCTTGGGGAAAAGATAATCTGGGCGGGATACCACAGCAAAATGAACGCCGTTTACAACGCCCTCGATATATTCGTTTCGTCTTCCTTGAGCGAGGGCTTCTCTAACGTGATATGCGAGGCGATGGCCTGCGGTGTCTACCCGGTGGTCACTAACGTTGGGGACTCGGCGCTGATCCTGGGGGACTGCGGCAGGGTCGTGAGTTCAAACGACGCGAGGGGGCTTGCCGAGGGACTGTCGAGCGCCCTGTCCGATTACGACTATCAAACGATCTCGGTCTTGCCGGGTGAAATCAGGGAGCGGATCGTGAAAAACTTCGGCATAGACCTGATGGTGAAAAGAACGGAAGACCTCCTCGAAGGACTATGCCGGGAGAAGTAGTCGGACTTTAGTTTCACCGGCCATATCCCCTTTTGAATATCTTTAAAAAGACTTGTCAGAAGGTTAGGCTAAAATATGGATTTCCACTGTTCAATAAAATTCAACAGGTCGTATCTCAACAGATACTTATGTAGATTTCTTCCGAATACAGGCGACCCTCGCGGGATCATCAGGGGATTCGAGCTTGATGAGGAGGAATTCACAAAATACGTTTCCACAATATGCACATATAATATCTGGAGGGCCACTCAAGACAAAAGGCATCCATTATCAGACGATCTGATTTATGAATTGATGTCCAAAAAAGAGAACGGGGTGATTTTGGACGTCGGTGTTTCGGACGGAAGCACATCCCTTAACATAATAGAGAGGCTGGGTAAGGGCTTTAAAAAGTTCTATGCTGCAGACAGATGCCTCAGTCTTTATTACTTCCAATACAAAGGGGCCACTTATTTTTACGACCCTTTGACCAAAAGCTGTTATATGAAAATAACGGATAGGTTTGTAGTCTATTACGATCGGAAGAACTTGCTACTTCCCCTGAAATGGCTTTCAAACCTGTTGTTGTCCCGCGCCCCGAAGTACGACGGGGGGGCGGCAAGGGAGATCTCCCTGTGTCTGCCGAGGCTGATGGAGTTGGCAAAGAAAGACTCGAGGGTTATGATTTTAGAGTGGAACATGTTTGACCCGTGGCCCCATGAAAAGGTCGATCTGATCAAGATCGCCAATGTCTTAAACAGGAGCTATTTTACGAATGGGGAGATCTTGGCTGCGATAGAGAATCTGAGGCGGGCCTTAAAGCCGGACGGAAGGCTTCTGGTGGTTGAGAACCGGGCCGTCGAGCAGTGGTCCCTCTTCGCCATGGAGGGATCATCCTTAAAGCTTGTAAGTGAGGGCAACGGCGGCTGCGATATTTCAAGTCTTGTGGAAAGGTCGGGGTCTAAGAATTGATGGCTAAAGAAGGGTGTTTTAAAAATAAAACCTCGTCATGGAGTTAATTTTTATCGCAGGGTTTTGGTGTCACGAAAAATCGATCGTTTTTTTTAAGGGGAGAGCGAGACCAATAAGACAACAGGGGCGCCGATGGTTTTTATCATTTTTTAACGACGAGAAATTACTACGGAATTTTTAATAAAAGCCTCAGGCTCCGATGAAACTACAAGAAGGCGTTTCAGTTATCGGCACAGATTAGAGAATGGAAAGAAAGTCGAAATGGCGAAAGGCGGCTCCTACAATAACGAGGGGGAAAAGAGAAAGAACATCTTCTCCCTCGGCCTGATCAGCTTCTTCAACGATTTCGCATCGGAGATGATCTATCCCCTCCTCCCCCTATTTTTGACCACGGTATTGGGTGCGGGGGCCCTTGCGTTGGGGGTCATAGAGGGGGTCGCCGAGAGCACGGCCGCGGTGTTGAAGTTTTTCTCCGGTTACTTCTCGGACAAGTACAAGAGGAGAAAGCCGATCTTCGCCGGGGGATATACCCTTTCGAACGTGGTTCGCCCCCTCATCGCCCTTTCCACCTCATGGTGGCACGTCCTCTTCTTCAGGTTTTCCGACCGGGTGGGGAAGGGGATAAGGACATCGCCGAGGGACGCGCTGCTGGCGGATTCCGCCGGCGATAAAAAGAGGGGCGCCGCCTTCGGTTTTCAGAGGGCAATGGACCATGCCGGGGCGGTGATGGGGCCCCTTGCGGCCACGATGGTCCTCCCGTTGATCAACGAAGACCTGAAGTTTCTTTTTTTCCTCTCCGCGATACCCGGGGCGGTGGTTTTGGTACTGGTATTCTTTGCGGTAAAGGAGGTCAGGCCGAAGGAGGGGGTTGAGAGCCTGACCCTCAAAGAGGGGCTGAAGGGGATGGATAAAAACTTCAGGTATTACCTCCTCACCGTTTTCATCTTCGCCCTCGGCAATTCCTCCGATGCCTTCCTGCTGCTCAAGGCGAGCGATGCTGGGGTAGGCATGATCCATATCCCCCTAATCTGGATGGCTCTTCATATAGTGAAGACATTGACATCGTTTCCAGGGGGGGTCCTCTCGGATCGGGTCGGGAGAAAGAGGGTGATTATGGCCGGGTGGGCGGTCTACGGGGCAATCTACGTCGCATTCGCCTTGACAACCACGAGCGCCGGGATATGGATCCTCTTTGCCCTATACGGCGTCTACTTCGGCCTGACCGAGGGAACAGAGAAAGCCCTGGTTGCGGACATGGTTAAAGAGGAGAGGATAGGGACGGCTTACGGGCTCTTCAACCTGGCCGTGGGAATCTCAGCCTTTCCGGCAAGTCTTCTGTTCGGCCTGGTGTGGGAATATATAGGCCCCGCTTATGCGTTTTTCATGGGCGCCGGCTTGGCCCTTGTCTCTTCCATAATGCTCCTTGGAGTCAAGACAAAGAGAAGTTAGTATACAAAGATTGTCCGCTGCAACCCGGTCGGGGCCGGAAAAGGCGCCGAGTTTTGAAGGGTCTTTCGCCGATACGGTGCAACTTTTCGTTTAGGCGTTGAAGAAAAAGTAACAACGGCCTTGGATTTGTCCCAAGGCCTTTTTTTTGACTTCCACATTATCTGATCGCCCGCCTTCTTTTGCCTGTTTCTACGGGCGGGGAATCATTGGCGGTAAGTCAATTCAATAAAAGCTTATCTCGGCCGGTAATAAAAGCCGGCACGGCCCGCGGTCAATGAACGGGTCTTGGTAAGGTAACCCCCCCTTTTAACGCAGATATTGTTCATTTATGTAATATATTTTGCGATTACTGAAAAATATATGTCAAAGACGTTTTTAGATAATGTTTGGGAGCATTTAAGTAACAATAAAAAGGATTGATTTTATCCAATAATAATGATAACTTATTAGATACTGTATTTTGTGATCACATACAATGAAGTAGTTGGAGGGAAGTTGAACGTACAAAAGAATTTTTTAGATATAGGTAAATCACAAAATCGCCAGTCTGAACAAAGATGGATTCTAAATCGGATATCTTTATGAAGTGAATACTCAAGCTATTTTCCACAAATTTTTATTAATCAATTCGACCTCCTCGACTGCTGACTGAAGCGGCGGTACTAAACAAGCTCTGCAACAGCATAATTACGGCATTGAGTATGGAGTAGTGACTTCTTTCATCGGTTTGTTATTGAAGGAATTGTCATCGATCAATGTCTATTCAGATCTGGTTGTTTTAAAGAAATTGAAAACGGCAGAAAAAATTGCATATATGAAAAAACTATTTCATAGATGCAATCGGGGCAAGGTCTCGCAATTATTTTCTTCGGTTTTACGGCGGGGTGGATTAAATGCAACCCTGTGAAAACCACGGGAGGTTGGACTTTAAATCATCCGTTAGAAGAGGCGATCGAGATATCGCTTAAAGACGGCGGAGCGGAAGATCGAGTTGAATAGTTTTTCGGGGAAATGTTTTAAGGAGTATCGGTTATGGGTATTGCGGATAAGCCTGTATTGCGTGAATCCACAAAATAACAAGGGGACGATTTGACATCCATCCTTTTTCTACCTTTGCGGCAAGTCATTGAAAATGACGCCCTTGGTTATGGGGTATGGGGACATGAGGACAACGGTATTTAAGATTTCGGCATTTCTGACCTTGATGCTGTTTTTATTCTCATGCCGCTCGGGAAGGATAAAGGGACCGCCGGATGAGGTAACCGTTCAGTTGAAATGGATACACCAGGCCCAGTTTGCGGGTTTCTATGTAGCAGAAAGAAAGGGATTTTATTCGGAGGAGAATATCAGTGTTACCTTAAATTCCTGTGATCCTACTACGTCTCCAGATAGCGTGATTTCAGACCTTATAACCGGTAAAACCGATTTTGCGGTGGTCGGCGGCGATTTTTTTCTTCAGACCAGATCAATGGGAAAGCCAGTAGTTGCCGTCGCCGTTCTCTTCCAGAGGAATCCGAGGGTCTACGTAACCATGAAGGATTCGGGGATCGTCAATCCGCAGGATTTCGTGGGGAAAAAATTAATGGTTCCACCCGATGCATTGGTCCAGCACAATGCCCTGATCAGGAAGCTGGGCATAGACAGGAGCTCAATAACAATCGTCCCTTTTGAGAGGAATACGAAACCGCTGACCACCGGCCTTATAGACGCCCATATGATGTACCGCACGGGGCTGGCCCTTGCCTTTGAGGAGGAGGGGTATGAGACTAATTTTATATGGGTAGAAAATTACGGCATTCGGCTTTACGGGGATACGATTGTCACAACGGAGAGAATAATCAAGGAAAATCCGGATTTGGTTTTGAGGTTTTTGAGGGCCACGTTGAGGGGTTGGCGATATGCCATAGAAAATCCCGAGGAGGCGGTAGATATGACTGTGGAGTACAACGTTAAATTGAGCAGGTTCCGCCAGTTGAGGATGATGCAGGTGCAGATGCCCCTGATCCATACCGGCAAAGAGGAGATCGGCTGGATGAATAAAGATGTATGGGTGGTGATGCAGGATATCTTGTTGGGGAAGGACACGATCGATATCGACAAGGCGTTTAACGTGCTGTTTTTGAATGAAATATATGGCACGATGGAATAGCGGGTAAGACCATGAAATTGTTCAAGATAAGTCTAACGATAAAATTGCTCTCATATTTTCTGTTGATAACCATTTTGCCGCTTTCAATTACAGGGTACATGGCCTATAAAGCAGGCCGCCAAAGCATAATAGAACAAGTGAAATCTCAACTTGAGAGCGTGGCTATCTTAAAAGAGCAGGAGATACGAAACTGGATGGACCATCTGAAACATACCGTGATCTGGTTGGCGGAGAACAGGGAGACCATATACGATGCCAACTCGATGAAGGTCAATACCGTTGGCAGCCCTGAATACCTGAGGGGCCGCGATTCTCTCGTCTCGGAGTTCAGGAGAATAAAAGATATTGGACACTTTTCGTCAATACTCTTCCTGGACGGCAAAAGTGGGAAGATAATGGCCTCGTCGGACGCTTTTTGGGAGGAGCAGTTCAAGGAAAACGAGCAGTATTTCATAAAGGGGAGAGAAGGGACTTATGTGTCGGATATATATTTCAGCCTGACTCTCGGGAAGCCGACGATGGTTATTTCCGCTCCCGTAAAGGACAATAATGGAAAGCTCTTGGGTGTATTGGTTTATCACGCAAATTTGGAGTATCTGAGCGAGATCATGCTGGAGCGAAGCGGCCTGGGTGATACCGGAGAGACATTTCTCGTAAACAGCTCTAATCTGCTGATTACCAATACCGTTTTTGAGCCGGAAGGCGCATTTAAAAAGTGGATATTCGGCCAAGGAGCGAAGTGGGCGCTTGAGGGCAAAAACGGAGTCGGCCTTTTTATGGACTACCGTGAAGAACCCGTTATTGGCGCCTACAGATGGCTTGGGGATCTAAGGCTGGCGTTGATAGCCAAGCAGGACCAATCGGAGGCCTTTGACTCCATCAACAATTTGGGATTTACTCTGCTTGGCATCGGCCTTGATATTTTATTGATTGTGATCGTGCTGTCGATACTGTTTTCACGCACCATTACCCGTCCGATATACAAACTTGTGAAGAGTACGGAGATGGTCGGTTCCGGAAATCTCGATTACAGGGTCGGCACCCTTGCAAAGGATGAGATCGGCGAGCTTTCAAGGTCTTTTGACAAGATGACCATGAATCTGAAGGAGATTACAGTTTCCCGTAATGAGCTGGTAAGAGAGATTGCGGAGCGGAAGCAGATTGAGAAGGCACTTATAGAAAGTGAAGAGCGATATAGGGAGTTGTTTGAAAGGATCAATAGCGGTGTTGCGGTATACGAAGCCGTAGACAATGGAGGCGATTTCATTTTTAAAGGTTTTAACAAGGCGGGAGAGAGGATAGACCGTTTGGATAGAAAGGATCTTATAGAAAAGCGTCTAACCCAGGTATTCCCAGGAGTTAAAGAATTTGGATTGTTTGAGGTATTACAGAGAGTATGGAGAACCGGAAAGGAAGAGTTTTTTCCTTCAGCGCTTTATAAAGACGAACGTGAGCCGGGAGGTTGGAGAGAAAACTGGGTGTATAAATTGCCCACTGGTGAAATAGTAGCTGTCTATGACGATATCACGGAGCGAAAGCTCGCAGAGAATAAACTAAAGGATTACTCCGAGAGACTGGAAGAAATGGTGGAGGAGCGCACCAAGGAGCTGAAGGACACCCAGGAGCAATTGGTAAGAAGAGAAAAGCTGGCCTTTCTGGGGCAGCTGTCGGGAAGCGTGAGCCACGAGCTGAGAAATCCCCTTGGAGTTATATCCAATGCGGTCTATTATTTACAAACTGTCCTCAACAATACGGATGAGAACACAAAGGAGTACCTCGACATTATCTTGTTGGAGGTGAAAAATTCCGAAAGGATAATATCCGACCTGTTGGACTTCTCCCGAACCAAATCTCCCGAGAGGGAGAATACGGATGTATCCGAAATGGTAAATAATGCCCTTTTAAGGCACTCTCCACCCGATGGAGTTATTGTGACAACGGATATAAACAAAGATATTCCCCCCGTATTCGTTGATTCCCGGCAGATCGGCCAGGTGCTTGATAATCTGATTACCAACGCCTATCAGGCCATGCCGGAGGGAGGGGAGCTGAAAATAGAGGCGAAGGCGGTTAAGAAAAAGGTCAATCTGTCGGTTACGGACACCGGTCTCGGCATATCGAAGGAGAATATAAAAAAGCTCTTCGAGCCCCTCTTCACGACCAGGGCAAGGGGCATCGGGTTGGGGCTTTCCGTATCGAAGAGCCTGATGGAGGCCAATGAAGGAGACATAAAGGTAAAGAGTGAAGAGGGAGGTGGAAGCACTTTTACGATAGGTCTGCCTATAAGGTAAGGTGAATAGTGAGCGAAAAATTGAATGTCCTGATAGTAGACGACGACCGCAGGATGGTGAAGACTCTTACCGATATTCTGAAGGTCAAGGGATTTGATGCCGATTCCGCTTATTCCGGCCTTGAAGCCGTTGAAAAGGCGAGGAATACTCGCTTTGATTGTATACTGACCGACATAAAGATGCCCGGGATGAGCGGCGTCGAGCTCTTCAAGGCAATTAAGAATTTTCAGCCGGAAATACCGATGGTCATGATGACCGCATACTCCACCGACAGACTGGTCGAGGAGGGACTCGAAGAGGGGGCGATAGCCGCCCTAGTCAAGCCGCTGGACTTGGATAACCTCCTTGGGTTTTTCTCGGCGCTGCGCAAGAAGCAATCGATTGTTATCATCGACGACGACCCCAAGTTTTGCAAAACCCTTGGCGATATATTGCGGAAAAAGGGTTTTACGGTGAGGAAATTTACAGATCCCGCCTCCTTTATCGAAGAGTCAAAAATCGAAGGTCAGGTGGTGCTTTTGGATATGAAGCTGAAAGGTGTCACCGGCCTTGACGTCTTAAGGGAGATAAAGACAAAATTTCCCGACATTCCGGTTATCCTGGTAACCGGCTACAGGGAGGAGATGTTGGAATCGATAGAAAGCGGTTTAAAGATGAGCGCCTTTGCCTACCTATATAAGCCCTTTGAGATAGACGATCTTCTCAATGTCTTAAACGAAGTCAGGCGCAGCGGGCTGGCCGCCGTTCTGGGAAGGTTTTATAGCAAGAAAAGGTAAGTGTTATGGAAAAGACGGTAAAAATCCTTATCGTGGATGACGACCCGAAGCTCAGAAAGACCCTGTCCGACATCCTCAAGGTCAAGGGATATACAACCATAGATGTTGCAAACGGCAAAACGGCCTTGAACAAGGCCGAGAGTGAAGCCCCTTCCGTGGCACTGATCGATCTCAAGCTGACCGACATCTCCGGCATCGAGGTGATGAAGGGTATAAAGAAGTTGTCTCCCGAAACGGAGTGCATAATACTTACCGGTTATTCCTCCCGGGAGACGGCTGTTGAGGCGGTTAATCTGGGCGCATTCAATTATATGGATAAACCCTACGATATGGAGAAGCTTCTTTTGATCATCCAGAGGGCGGTTGAAAAGGGAGAGAGCGAAAAGGCGCTCAGGGAAAGCGAGGAGAAATGGAGGGGTCTGTTTGAGAACTCCATTGAGGCCGCATTCACCGTGGACCTCAAGGGGAATTTTACGTCGATCAACAGCGCCCTTGCATCGGTTATGGGTTACAAAAAAAAGGAGATTGTTGGGAGGAACTACACAGAATTTGCGCCGCGGGAGGTGATCGACGCTGTCTTCGAGGCGTACAACCGCCTATACCACACGGGCGAGCCGATAAGGGAGTTTGTTTATAAAACTACAAGGAAGAGCGGAGAGGCAAGGACAGTAGAAACGTACGTCAACACCATCCGCAAGGGTGGCGAGATAGTCGGTTTTCAGGGCACGCTGAGGGACATAACCGAGCAAAAGCGGTCTGAGGAGGCGCTGAAAAAGAGCGAGGAGAAATTTCGTACTGTCGCGGATTTTACCTACGATTGGGAGTATTGGAGGGGGATTGACGACAGGTTTATTTACACATCGCCGTCAGTTGAGAGGATAACGGGATATTCGCTGAAAGAAATATTCGATGATCCAAAGTTTATAGAAAAGATCGTGCATCCGGACGATAAACATCTGCTTGAAAAACATAGAAGAGTGTTAATTGATGATTCTAAAGAGTGTTCCCTCAAATTTCGCATTATAACCAAAGATGGTGAAACGAGATGGATTGGTCATGTCTGCCAGCCGGTTTACGACTCGGATGGAAATCACCTCGGCCGCCGTGGCAGTAACAGGGACATTACCAAGCAAAAGCTGGCTGAAGATCACATTATAAATCTGAACCGGCTGCTGAAATCAATCCGCGATATCAACCAGCTCATAGTGAGGGAAAAGGATAGAGATAACCTCTTGCAGGAGGCGTGCGATATCTTGACTTCGGTGGGCGGTTATCGTATGGCCTGGGTCGGTTTTGTGGACGAGGGAAAAAAGAAGGTCGTGCCTGCGGCGCAATCGGGATTTGAAGAAGGGTATCTGGATAAGATTACCATAACCTGGGACGAGAAAAGCACGGGAAAAGGCCCGGGGGGCACGGCCATAAAGACTAAGAGGCCGTGTGTCTTCAACGATATAACCAATAATCCCAAGTTTAAGCCGTGGAAGAGTCAAGCGGAGGAGAGGGGATATAGATCGTGCGCCTCCTTCCCCTTCATTTATAATGATATAGTTTACTACATTTTTTGTGTCTATTCGGATTTCAAGGACTTCTTCAATGATGAGGAGGTCGAGCTGTTAAAAGAGGTTTCGCAGGACCTCGCCTTTGCACTTTCCGCAATTGAAACGGAACAGGAGCGAAAGAAAGCGGTGGAGGAGTTGAGCAGGAGCGAAGAGCGTTATCGAAGCCTCGTCGAAAACCTGAATGACGTTATATTCAACGTCGATATGGACGGCATCTTCTCCTACATCAGTCCGGCGATCGAGAATATCTCGAAATATAGCGTTGACGATGTGGAAGGCGTCTCGTTTACCAGTTTTGTTCACCCTGAAGATTTATTCATGCTTGAAGACGTTCTCAAGTTGAAGGATGCTGATATTAAAGAGGTTTATGAGTTCAGGGTATTTGACAAGGACGGCGAGGTCCGCCATGTTCGCGTTTCCTCCCGTATGAAGATGGAGGGGAAAAAGCCGGTCGGTCTGACCGGACTTATGACGGATATCACCGAGAGGAAGAAGGCAGAAGAGGCCCTCAGGGAATCCGAGACGAAATATCGTCAGCTGGTGGAAGGCGCGACCGTTGGCATAGCAATCGGTCAGGATGGGATTCTGAAGTTTATCAATCCTGCAATATCGGAGTTATTCGGACGTTCCGAAGAAGAGCTTATTTCAAAGCAGTTTACAGAGTTTTTACATCCCGATGATAAAGATAGGGCGCTTAGGACCCATTACGAGAGGATAAAGGGTGGAGAGGTGCCTTATTTGACCGGGTATAGAATTATTGATAGCAAGGGAGATACTAAATGGGTCGAGGTAAACGGGGTAGCGACAACCTGGGAGGGGAAGGCCGCCGCCCTGAACTTCATTACCGATATTACGGAGCGCAAGGCGGCCGAGGTGGCCCTTAAGGAGAGCGAGGAGAGGTATCGTATTTTATTCGAGAGCTCTCCGGTGGGCATAGGTATGACCGATGTTGAAGGAAACATATATGCCAGCAACCCCGTTTTTGAAGAGATGGTCGGTTACTCCGGAGATGAGATGAAAGGTGTCAAGCTCGGGTCTATATATGTCAACCAAGATGACAGAAAGGAGTTGTTGAGGCGCTTAAAAGAGTTCGGTTATGTGAAGGAATTTGAGACCACTCTGAAGAAAAGGGACGGAAAAGCCTTCGTTGCCCTTCTGGACGCGCAATTAATGGAAATGGATGGAAGACAGGTTATACTTACTACAATAAGGGACGTAACGCATTTTAAAGAGGCTGCAGATGCGCTCAAGGAGAGCGAGGAAAGGTTTCGGATCGCCGCCGAGTCCTCCAGCGATCTCATCTACGAATGGGACATCGCTACTGATTCTCTTAATTGGTATGGAGACATCGACGTCGCACTCGGCTATAAAAAAGGCGAGTTTGAAAGAACCCTCGATGCGTGGTTGAAATCGATACACCCCGATGATAGAGAACGGCTTGAAAAAATAGTGGAGGATCACCGAAAAACCGGAGAGCCTATATCCGTGGAATACAGGGTAGTAAAAAAGGACGGTTCCTGGCGCTATTGGATGGACCAAGGAACGGCAATGGTGGATAAGGCAGGAAAACCCGTAAAATTAATCGGCGCGTGCATAGACATTACCGAACGCAAGGTGGCCGAAGATGCTCTTAGAGAGAGCGAGGAGCGATATAAGAGCCTGGTTGAAAACCTCAACGATGCGATCTTCAATCTGGACAAAGAGGGGAAAATTTCATATTTGAGTCCCGTCGTTGAGACGATCTCGGATTACAAGGTAGAAGATCTCATGGGCCGACCATTTATCGAATTAGTTCATCCCGATGACCTCGAAGGATTGATGAATAGCTACCAAAAAACGGCGACGGGCCGATACGAACCTCATGAGTTCAGGGTGCTGAAAAAGGACGGAACGTCCCTTCATGTCAATACTTCGAGCAGGCTCATACTTGAAGACGGTGAGGTTATAGGAATGAGCGGTGTCCTGACGGACATCACCGAGCGTAAACGGGCGGAGGAGACGCTGATAGACGAGAAGGAAAAGGCAAAGATATATCTTGATACAGCGGGTGTAATACTCATAGCGCTTAACAGAAAGGGCGAGATTACGCTGTTGAATAAGAAGGGGCATGAAATTCTCGGGTATGAAGAGGGGGAGATTGTGGGCAAGAACTGGTTTCGCACCTGTCTGCCCAAGGGGATCAGGGGGGAGGTGGAGTCGGTTTTTAAGATGTTGATGTCGGGAGATGTCGAGCCCGTGAAATATTATGAGAATCCTATTTTGACTAAGTCCGGGGAGGAGAGGATCATTGCTTGGCACAACACCATATTGATGGGAAGAGAAGGCGAAATTGTCGGCACTTTAGGGTCGGGAGAAGACATCACCGAGCGCAAGCGTGCGGAGGAAAATCTGATTGAGAACACGCTCTATTTCAGGAGTCTCATCGACACACTACACGAGGATATTATAGTGATCGACGGCGACCTGAGGGTGACCGATATAAACAGCAGCTTTTTGAAAAAAACGGGAAGAGCGAGAGACGATATACTGGGGAGGCCATGCTACGAAGTCTATCGTGGGTATGACGACGAGTGTACTTCTTTAGGCAATTTTTGTCCCCATAGGATAGTATTCAAAACGGGCGAGAACGTCCAGGTGGTCCACGAGCACAAAAAAGGGGATGGAACCATACAATACATAGATATTTTGGCGAGCCCCCTCAAGGACAACACCGGTGAAGTTGTGAAGGTTATCGAGGCGATGCGGGATGTCACGGATATTTACAGGGCGCATGAAAGAATCAGGGAATCGGAGGAGAAGTTTCGCAGCTTCTTTGAGACATCCAGAGATGTTGTATATCTGTCCAATGTCGACGGGAAATTCGAGGATATAAACAGATCGGGGGAGAAGCTTTTCGGTTACCAAAGGGGCGAGCTCCTTTCAATGGACATAAGGAAGCTTTATCAAAATCCTGAAGAAAGGATAGCTTTTGTAAAGTCCATCGAAGAAAACGGTTTTGTAAAGGACTACGAAGTAACTTTGAAGAAAAAGGATGGAACAAAAATCGACTCTCTTATTACGGCGGCAGTCAGATTTGATAAAGACAACAAGGTGATAGGATATCAGGGGATTATCAGGGACATCACGGAGAGGAAAAAGCTGGAGACCAAGCTGATACAGACGGAGAAGCTCTCAAGCCTCGGGGGTATTCTCTCCGGAGTGGCCCATGAGCTCAATAATCCCCTTACCTCCATAATCGGAAACGCACAGCTGCTGGCCCGTAAGAACTTGCCCAGCGACATAATGAACAAATTGGAGGTTATCCAGAAAGAATCCTTCAGGTGCACCAAGATTGTCGGCGGTCTTCTCTCTTTTGCCAGAGAGCACAAGCCCGAGCGGAAGATGATTTACATTAATGACGTATTAAGGGAATCGTACAAACTGAGGGAATATGAGATGAGGATGAACGGTATAGATTTTGAGATGGAGCTAACTGAGGATATTCCCCGGACATCGGCCGATCCCTATCAGTTTCAGCAGGTATTTATCAACCTGATCAACAACGCATACGACGCCCTTAAAAATGATAAGGGCGGCAGTCTGGTTGTAAGGTCGTTATGTAGAGACAATAACATAGTCTTGGAGTTTGAGGATGACGGCCCTGGTATACCGGCGAAGGACCTGAACAGCATTTTCGATCCGTTCTTCACAACAAAGGAAGTAGGGGAGGGAACGGGATTGGGCCTAAGCATAGTGTATGGTATAATAAAAGAGCACAACGGAGAGATAAGGGTCGAGTCCGTTCCCGGTGAAGGGGCAAAATTCATTATCGAGCTTCCTGTTGTTGATGAGCTTTCTGGAGAGGATGGCGTGAAAGATCAAGAAACTGTGAAAAGGCATGGAGGCGGGAAAGCCGTACTGATCGTTGAAGACGAGAATTCCTTGAGGGATCTGATATTGGATGCGCTGCTATATGAGGGCTACAACGCAAATGCGTGTGGAAGTGTCGAACAGGCTATAGAGCTAATGGCTGATAATCGATATGATGCTGTCATATCCGACATGAAGATGCCGGGTTTGAGCGGCAAGGACCTGTACGGCTTTATTAAAAAGAAATATCCTTCTCTTCTCAAGAAAATGCTTTTTATTACCGGGGATGTGCTGGGAAGAGAGACACAGGACTTCTTAAAAGATACGGGAGTTGAATATGTCGAGAAGCCTTTTATAATCGATGAACTCCTTAATAGGGTCTTGAAATTGTCGAAGGATTTTTAAGGAAAGTGGAGCTGTGTAAAGAGGAGTTGAATTTTAGGCTATTTTCATTTTCAAGTGGATGTGGTTAAGATTTAAGGGGAGACCGGAGATTCATAGATTTTAAGTAATTGTAGACAAATACTTCTTGTTTAAAATCGTTTTATACAGATAGAAGGCGGAACTGAATTGAATACAAATGTAAAGTAATGGCCTAATTTCAAGTCATTGTAACGTTTTTAGAGATGGCAAGAGGACTCTTTTCTAAACATAAAGTCTAAGTAACGGGTCAAAAGTCGAATCTTGGTCGGGTGCGGCCCGATGACATCGACTAATTGACAAGAAAATTGGAGTAACTGAAAATGGATCAACGAGGCACAATCCTTATAGTGGATGACGAATCGAACATACTTGACGTCTATAAGTCACTGTTTTCCGAGGAGGAGTATGCCCTCATTTTTGCCAGTAACGGTATGGAGGCCTTGGAGAAGGCGAAGGAGGTTACTCCAGATCTGATTCTCCTCGATGTCATGATGCCGGGAATAGACGGCTTTGAGGTCTGTCGTCACCTGCGCGCCGACCCCCAGCTTGCCGAAGTCCCCGTAATTTTGGTCACCGCAATGTTTGATCGCCGGACCCGTATAACGGGGATTAAGGCCGGGGCCGATGATTTTATATCAAAGCCTTTTGACATCGAAGAGCTGGAGTCCAGGGTAAAGACAATCACCCGGCTGAACCGCTATCGCAAGATACTTGTGGAGCGGTCAAAGTCCGAGCTTTTGATTGAGCTCTCTCCAGAGGGCATTATTATCTTAGACGTTGGGGGTAAGATAATCCTTGTCAATTCCGCCACGAAGGAGATGTTTGGATCGGAGGATGAAAAGGATATTGTCGGAAAGAAGCTAAAAGATTTCGTTGCGCCGGAGCAGAACAAAATCTTTCCCAAATTCTTGGATGAAGTTATGAGAAGCTCATCCCATCAACGGATCGAGACTTCATTCGTTTGCTTGGAAGGCAAACAGGTGCCCGTTGAAATTATAGCCGCAAATATCAATTGGGATGATAAACCTTCCATATATATCGTGGTGCGCGACATCACCGAACGCAAGCTTGCGGAAGAGGCGTTGAGGGAGAATGAGGAAAAATATCGCTCGTTGGTTGACAACTTGAACGATGTTGTATTCACTGTCGATCTAAAGGGCAATATCACCTATGTAAGCCCGATAGCCGAAAAACTGTCCGGATATAAACCGGAGGAGTTCATAAACCAGCCCTTCTTTAAATTCATACATCCGGATGATCTACCCGGTCTAATGAGCAGCCTCGAGCATACATTGGCGGGTGAAGGGGAGCCGTATGAGTATAGATTTATGATAAAGGACGGCACATATAGACACGTTTTATCATCATCGCAGGTAGTATTTAAAAATGATCATCCGGTCGGATTGGTAGGCATTATAAAGGATATAACGGATCGGAAGATTGGGGAGGAAAAAATGAGGCGGGAGAAGGAGAGGGCGCAGCAATATCTGGATATCGTCGAAGTGGTTCTCGTGGTGCTGAACACCGAGGGCGAGATCACCCTTATAAACAGAAAGGGAAAGAAGATTCTTAAATATGAAGAGGGAGAGATTTTAGGCAAAAACTGGTTTGATACCTGTATTGTGGATGACATAAGAGATGAGGTTGTCGGGGTTTTTCGAGAGCTGATTGCGGGCGACAGTAACCGTTATGAATATTATATTAATTGTGTGATTGCGAAGGATGGGGAGGAGAGGATCATTGCTTGGCACAATGTAGTGCTGAAAGATGAGGATGATAATGTCGTCGGCGTGTTAGGGTCGGGGGAGGACATTACGGACCGAAAGATCTATCAAAAGAAGATAAGAGAGTCGGAGGATAAATACAGAAACCTCCTTTCAAATATTAAGGATATTGTGTATATCATGGATGGGAAAGGGAATTTTGTCTTCTGTAACGAACCGCTGGAGAATTCTACGGGATACACGGTAGAAGAGATATTGAATAAAAATTTCGCCGAGTTCATTCTGCCGAGCTCGTACAAGGATGCCGAGGAGATTTTCAAAAAGCAGCTCGCCGGTGAGGATGTGGGGGCATTCGAGATGCAAATCCGCAACAAGCGGGGAGAAACGGTAATCCTTGAGATCAAGGAGAGGCTGGTGTGGGAAGGAGATGAAGTCATTGAGGTTCACGGCATAGGGAGGGATATAACCGAGCGTAAGCGGATGTTCGATAAAATCAAGGAGGTTCAGCAGCAGCAGAAGGCGTTGCTCGACAGCATCCCCGATATGGCGTGGCTTAAAGACAAGGAAAGCCGTTTTATCTCCGTAAACCAGCCCTTCGGAAGGTCTTGTAATGTAAGCCCCGAAGATCTGATCGGCAAGACCGATCTCGATGTCTGGCCCCGGGATTTGGCGGAAAGATACATATCCGACGATCTTCATGTGATGAAATCAAGGGAAATAAAGCGGGTAGAGGAGCCTCTTGAGAAATTTGATGGAACCCGGACCTGGATCGAGACAATTAAAGCGCCTATTTTTGATGACAACGGAGAAGTTGTGGGCACAGTGGGGGTCGCCCGTGACGTTACGGAGCGAAGACAGATCGAGGAAAAACTGAGAGAGAACGAGGAGCGGTACCGCAGTCTGGTGGAAAATCTCAACGATGTGGTTTTTAACGTCGATTTGGATGGAAACTTCACCTATTTGAGCCCTGTCATAGAACAGATTTCAGGCTACAAGGCTGAAGATTTCATAGGGAAATCGAGCGCCAATTTTATTCATCCTGAAGATCTGCCCGGATTTTATGAGATGTTAAAGAACGGAATGGAAAAGAAAAAGGAATCTTACGAATTCAGGGGAATCGATAAAAACGGAGCCACGCGCTACATGAGCGCATCGGGCAGGATACTAAAAAAGGACGGTAAGCCGGTCGGTATTACTGGAATTATGACAGATGTGACCGATTCACGGACGATGAGGGAAGAGCTGAAGGCGGCGAAAATGCGGGCCGAGGAATCCAACCGGGCCAAGAGCGAGTTTCTCGCCAATATGTCTCACGAGATACGCACTCCAATGAACGCCATTCTCGGTTTTTCCGAGCTGCTCCTTGATGAGAACCTGACGGAAGAGCAGAGGGAAAATGTAAGGACCATCTATGAGAGCGGGAATATACTCTTGACTTTGATCAACGATATTCTCGATCTTTCAAAAATCGAGTCGGGAAAGGCGGAGATCAACGAAGAGGTATTCTATCTTCTCGATCTCTTGAACAACACGATCGCGCTGTTCAATCTCAAGGCGGAGGAGAAGGGGCTCGAACTCAATCTGGAAATCGACAAGGATATCTCTTCCCAAATAATCAGCGACCCCGATAAAATCCGACAGATCATCATAAATCTCGTGGGAAATGCGGTCAAGTTTTCCGATGCGGGGAAGATAGATGTTTCGGTGATGATGGGTGGAAAGGATGACAAAAAAGATCAGCTCACCGTTTCCGTAAAGGATACCGGAATAGGCATCCCCCCGGAAAAGATAGATGCGATATTTGAACCGTTTTCACAGGCCGACGCCTCCACCACAAGACGATATGGAGGCACCGGTCTGGGATTGAGCATCACCAAGAAATTGGTCGAGCTTCTTGGTGGAGAGATCAAGGTCTCTTCCGAGGTGGGAAAGGGGAGCGCCTTTACATTTTCGGTTCCCGTAAATACGCCGATCGTCGATGACAAGGAAACGGAAAGCGCCGTATCTAAAAAGGTCCTGATTATTGAAGACGAGCCGTCGACTCTAAAGCTGTACAAGAAATATCTCCAAAAGGGGGGTTTTCAGGTAATAAGCTCGAGACTCGGCAAAGACGCCCTCCCCCTTGCCGAAGAGCACTTGCCGGCCATCATCATTCTCGACCTGCTGCTGCCCGATACCGTCGGCTGGGAGGTGTTGAGAAAGCTGAAGAAAAACGAGAAGACCTCCGATATTCCGGTTATCGTGGTTTCGGTACTGCCGGAAAAGGATAGGGCCATGTCGCTGGGCGCCATCGATTATGTGGAAAAACCTATCACGGGAAGGTCTTTGGCAAAAAAGATCGAGTCGCTTACAAAGTCCAAGAAGGAGAAAATCGATCTAAAGATCATGGTGGTCGACGACGATAAGCCTGTTCTGGATTTCTTAAGCGAGATGCTCGGAGAGGAGGGTTTTACCACGATCCCCTTCAACGAGCCGGAAGCGGCCGTTGAATTTCTTAAGGGGGGAAATGCCGTTGATATGATCATCCTGGATATCTTTATGCCCGGAATAACGGGATTCGATTTCATGGGCATATTGAAGGAGGACGACAGGTTAAGAAAAATCCCGATAGTATTCGTTACGGGGGGCAAAATATCGAGGAAGGATATGGAGAAGTTCGAAGGAATATCCCATACCTTGCTCCAGAAGAGCCGCCTTACCACCGAATTGGTCGTGAGGGAGGTGGATACGATTCTGAGAGATATGAGGGTTATATCTCACAAGCCGAGGGCGAAGGCCGTAGAAATGGTTCGGGATAAGGCCCTCGGGAAAATCCTTCTTGTCGAAGACAACGAGGTGAATCAGAGGCTTATCAGAAAAATCTTGGAGAAGGCGAACTATTCCGTGAATATCGCGGATAACGGCGCCGAAGCCCTGAAAATGATTGAAAGGGAGAAATATAACCTTATCCTGATGGATATACAGATGCCGGTCATGGACGGCTACGAGGCCACACGAAGGATAAAGGCGGACAAGAGATTCAGTTCGATCCCTGTTGTGGCCCTTACCGCACACGCCATGAGAGGGGATGAAGATAAGGTAAAAGAGGCGGGGTGCGACGGATACTTGACCAAGCCTATAAATAAGGAAGAGCTGTTCAGGGAAATAGAATATCGTCTTAGATCAAAAGATGAGAAGGCCGCTGAATACGAAGCTGAATATAAAGAGGAAGAGGACGAAGAGCTTAAAGAGATATACAGAGAATATTTTAACAAACTCCCGGAAGAGGTGGACAAGATCAAAAAAGCCATGAAGAAAGGGGACTTCGATCAGATACGTCGAACGGCTCACGACCTGAAAGGAACGGGGGGCGCCTTTGGACAGAGGAAGATAAGCATCCTCGGCGGGCAAATCGAGCAAGCGGCGAAGGAGGAGAAGATCGAGGTTATCGAGTTCCTGTTGGCATCTCTCTCCGAAGAGACTGATGTGATATTGGTCGATCTGGAAACAAGTTGAAATTTATACAAAGGAGGAAGGGAATGAGCCCAAAAAAAATACTGATTGCTGAGGATAACGAGTCTTTTCTCAAGCTGGTTCTCCACACGCTTGGGAAACAGGGATATGAAACGAAAGATTGTTCGAGGGGGGACGAGGTTATGGCCGCCTTCGAGGAATTCTCTCCCGATCTGGTCGTCTTGGATGGACTTCTGCCCGGGAAAGACGGCTTCGAGCTTGCCAAAGAGATAAGGGCGCTTAAAACCGGAAAGGATATCCCGATCGTTATGCTTACCGGCGTGTATAAGGAGGCCGATTTTCATAAATACTCGGAAGAGATCGGCATAGACCTTCATTACGACAAGTCCAACTTCGACGGCAAGGAATTTGCGTTGGAGATAAAAAGACTTTTGGCTGAATAATAGAATAATATTATATGATTATCGACAGAAACATAGAGAGCGTGCTGATCCAGGAAAGGATATTGACCAAAGATCAGCTGGGCCGCGCCCTGGCGGAGCACAAGCGCACCCGGGAAAACCTGACCAATATCATCGAGAGGCTTGGGTTTTCCACAGAAGACGAGATGATAAAGTGTATCAGCAAGCATTACGAAATCCCCTATGAGGAGATCACCGAAGAATACGTCAGGCCGGAGGTGATCGAGATGATCAAGCCGGAATTGGCGAGAAAGTTTAAGACGATACCGATAAATCTTATCGCCAACCAACTGACCGTTGCGATGTCCGACCCCCTGAACCTTATAGCCTTGGACACCTTTTCCTTCGCCTCCGGCAAGAAGATAAAGCCGATAATATGCAAGGAGAGCACCATAAACAGGCTCATAGACCATTTCTTCGGCAAGGAAAAGGAGGTGTACGATTCCCTTGAGGATTCCGTAGACGAGGGTTTCTACTACTATTCTTCCGAGGAAAAATCGGAGCAGGTCGAGGCGGACGCCAACGCCGCCCCGGTCGTGAGGCTTGTAAATATCATCATATCAAAAGCGATCAAGATGAGGGCCAGCGATATACACATCGAGGGGAACAAGAAAAATGTCTCCGTGAGGTTCAGGATCGACGGCGTATTGAGGGAGATGAACTCCCTGTCAAAGAAGATGCAGCCTTCCCTGATAGCCAGGATAAAGGTCATGTCGAGGATTGACATCGCCGAGAGGGTCAGGCCCCAGGACGGCAGGTTCTTCATAACGATGAATGACGGCAAGGAGGTCGATTTCAGGGTCTCCACCTACAGCACGATTTACGGCGAGTCGGCGGTCATAAGGCTCTTGGATCAGTCCAAGTCGGAGGTCAAGCTCTCCAACTTGGGGCTGAATCGAAAGGAGATGGAGAATATATTGACCGTCTCGAACAGAAACTCGGGGATGGTTATCGTCTGCGGCCCGACTGGGAGCGGCAAGACCACGACGCTCTATGCCGTGCTGAACGAGATAAACTCCGTGGAGAAGAAGATAATAACCATCGAAGACCCGGTGGAATACAGGCTCTCCATGGTAAACCAGATACCGATCAACCCCAGACGCGGACTTATGTTTGATACGGTCCTTAGGGCCGCCCTCAGACAGGACCCGGATATTATACTAGTGGGCGAGATAAGAGACATCGAGACGGCGAGGATAGCGGTTCAGGCGTCCCTCACGGGTCACCTCCTCCTCTCCACGCTCCACACCACGACCCCCGCCGAGGCCTTCGGGAGGCTGGTCGAGATGGGCATCGAGCGCTACTACGTCAGCGACGGCATCTCGATGGTGATAGGCCAGAGGCTCATAAGGACGATCTGCCAGAACTGCAAGGAGCCATACAATCCGTCGATGGATGAGCTTATCGGCCTCGGGATAAAAAGCGATAAAGAGGAGATGGTCTTTTTCAGGTCATCGGGCTGCGAGCGGTGCGATTATGTGGGTTACAAGGGGGTCACCGGGATTTTCGAGGTGATAGAGGTCAACGATGACATAAGGGAGATGATCTCGACAAACAGGACGCCCAACGAGATAAAGATGGAGGCGAGGCGACACGGGATGGTGACGATGTGGGAGAACGCAATCACGAAGATAGTCGAGGGGAAGATTACGTCCAAGGATGTAATGATGATTATTCCAAGAGAATGATGGAGGGATATGATATGGAGAGATGCGATAGACACTCCGAAAGGATCGCAAAGGGGATTTGCACATCCTGCGGCGACAGGCTGTGCGATGAGTGCATAAGCGACAGGAGGGGCGATATTGTCCTCTGCTTTGAGTGCGCCGTGAAGGCGACCGCGGGCGATTTCGAGAAATGGGAAAGGAAGAAGGACGCCGAGGCCGAGATACGAAGGGCAAAGATCAAGAAACCCGAAAGAGAGGGGATCGGCGGCTTCGGCTGGTTTCTGATAATCACCCTGTCGATCATAGCGCTGGAGAGCGGGATCATTGCGACCGACTATCTCGTCGTGCGCCGCGGGGAGATTTCGCGCATATCGTCCAATACCATTACAAAGAGATATAATCTGGATGTCTCCTCGGTGAATATGCACAAAATCTCGATGGCAATAGAAAAATATAAAGACGGCCACGGCGGGGCGCCGCCTAAAGAGTTGAGCGCCCTCGTTCCCGATTATCTCGGCTCGATACCGGCCGATCCGGTCACAGGCCTCGACTACGAGTATCTGGCCGAGGACGGCAGCTACAGCGTTACATGTTCGGCTCCCGAGGCCCACGGTATGCTTTATTTGATAAACGTAAACGGGAAGCTCCATTACAAGAAGCTTGAGGAGAAGTAGGATGAAAAAGTACGGTCTGTCGAACGGTCTATTAAAAAAAGGGTTTTCACTGTTGGAGATTACGGTGGCAATAATGATATTGACAATTTTGGCGTCTCTGGCCGTTCCCACCTTTAACAGCTTTAAGAGATTGATAGACAGGGCCGCCTGTATCCTCAACCAGCGCCACATCCGCGATGCAATCCTTGTGTACTATGACGATCGTCCCTTCGTGACCGACGAGGACGGCTTCGGCTACGGGGAGGTGTTGATCGACCTGAACGGGGTCGTGGTGGGGGATATATCCAGGGACCTCTCCAGGTTGCTGGGAGACAAGGTGTTTGACTGCCCGTCGGACGGCCTCAAAAAGGATGGCACGGACGATGATCCGGACTATATAACGGACGGCATGACGGTGACGTGTATAAACGACAACTGCACAGCGACAAAGTACGGCGGAGTGCCCTTCATCCACGATATTGCCAAGAACGTTTTTTACAAGCACAGCCTTACCAGCGCTGTTCCCCTGGCCTCGACGATGCCGCCTAAAGAGGAGGGCGTAGAGGAGGAGGAAGAGGCCCCTTACCCGCCCGAGCCCCTCTTGTCCGAAGACTTCGGCAAGGGCGCGGAAGACCGCTGGAAGAAGGTCTTGGGGAGCGAGTACGAATTCGGCGACGGATATTTGAAGATGGGGAGCATGAAGGGCGGGGGAGGCGAGCACAGGATATTCGCCGGAGAGGAAAGCTGGAACGATTACGTTATCGAGGCGACCGCCACACTGCAAGAAAAAAGCTGGGGATACGGGATATATTTCAGGGCAACAGACCCGGAAAACATCAACGGCTATGTCTTCCAGTACGATGAACGATTCGGCTCCGGGGCCTTCCTTTTCAGGAAGATCGTGGACGGAAAAGAACAGTCGCCATTTGCCAATGTGTATGTTAGGGATACCTCCTTCGGCAAGGACTTCGACTGGTACGATATCGAGCGGAAGATCAAGATAGAGGTGGTGGGAAACGAATACAGGGCCTACGTGGACGGAGAGCTGGTTCTGGTCGGCACAGATGATACATACGAAAACGGCATGATAGGGCTCAGGACGTGGAACAAATCGTCCGCCATGTTTGACAACATCGATGTCAAAAAATACGAGTGAGTCTTGAGCGAGATAAAGAGGTTAGGGGGAGGTAAAGACAGAATGTCATTCCCGCGAAAGCGGAAATCCAGTGAATATCTATCTGGATTCCCAATCAAGTTGGGAATGACAGTATAGATTCCCTTGGGAAGCGGGAATCCATTGAAATAAC
>JAFGIX010000057.1 GCA_016929395.1 Candidatus Zymogenus saltonus | reverse complement strand
CGGCTGGGGATTCCTCGAGGGCCATCCTCTTGCACTCCTCGATGCTCCTCGGCCTTGCCCCGGTCTCGTCCTCCTGGGCGATAGCCGTAGAGGCAAGGACGGGCAAAAACAAAAATATCAGACTGATAGGAAGGACTATTTTCGAGTGAAATCTCATATTTTGCTCCAGAGTTTCGTAAAAATCATGCCTGTTGATATTAGAAAAAGCAATATGCTATGTAAACTACGGGAAATAATCACAACTCAATTTAGGGTAACCTTAAAAATATAGACACACTAACATAGACGGGAAAAGGCCAAAAAAATTGTAGACATAAGCAATTTTTAATATAAGACCTGAAATTTTATCAAAACCAATCCTTTTTATCAAGTTAAAATTGACAAAGGGTGTTAATATATAATATTATTGTTCCTCCTTAAATGGGATTATGCATGATTTACACCATAACCTTAAACCCCGCCCTTGACAGATCGATTACCGTAGAAATGCTCGTTTCGGATGATGCCAACAGAGTGGTGTCCGAGGAGAGGTACGCAGGCGGTAAGGGGATTGATGTCTCTCGTGTTATACAAGTTTTGGGTGGTGACAGCGTGGCCTTAGGCTTCGTTGGGGGATTTCACGGAATGGAGCTTGAGCAGCGTCTGCTTCGTCAGGGGGTGAAATGTGATTTCGTTGAGACAAGGAGAGAGACAAGGACAAATATACTTATACATGAGAAGCTGAAGAAAACACACACAATCCTTAATGCATCGGGTCCCGAGGTCAACGAGGTTGAGATTCGGGAGTTGATGGAGAAGATCAAAGTAATAGAAGATCCCGAGTATGCAGTAATATCAGGGAGTATTCCGGGGGGGTTAAAAGTTGATATTTATAAAGATATAGTGTCTATTTTTAACAAAAGGGGGTCCATAACGGCCCTTGATGCCGACGGCGAGGCGATGAAACAGGGGATAAGGGCGGTTCCTCACATTGTAAAACCTAACATCCACGAGCTGGGAAGGCTACTCGGAAGGGAGATAAAAAACTCCGAAGATGCGATCAGGGGCGCCGAGGAGCTGCTCGATATGGGGATAAAGATTGTCCTCATATCGATGGGGGGGGATGGGGCGATTCTTGTGAGCGAGGAGACCAAGGCGAAGGGCATTAGGGCGCTCAAGGGGATTCCTCCCGAGATAACAGTAGACAGCACCGTTGGTGCGGGTGATTCTTTCCTTGCGGCGTTTGTGCTGGGCAGAAAGAGAAATTTGGATATCAAGGAGTGTCTGGCGCTCGCGGTGGCTTCCGGGGCGGCCGCATCGATAACCCCAGGGACGGAGCTCTGCAAAAGGGAGGATGTCGAGAGGCTTTTAGATCGAGTTAAGATTGAGGAGATTTGATCGGTGTACGAGGTATCGGTGAAAGATCACTTTTCCGCCGCCCACAGCCTAAAGGAGATAGGCGGCGGATGCGAGAGGATACACGGCCACAATTTCAAGGTTGAGGTTTTCTTAAAAAGCGAGGAGCTTCTCCCGGACAGCACCGTGATGGACTTCAGGAAGCTGAAATCGCACCTGAAGGATGTAATCGATATTTTAGACCACACCATTCTAAACGAGGTGCCGCCGTTTGACGTGATCAATCCTTCTTCCGAAAACATTGCGAGGTTCATATATGATGAGATGAGAAAAAGGCTTGACGAGCTGTCAATATCCGGCGGATTGAGGGTTGACGTCTGGGAGTCGGACAACTCGAGGGCGTCGTATTATGAAGAGTGACATGATAGACATACAGAACCAGAAGGGTATAAACGACATCGATATCGATAAGGTGGGCGTAAAGGGGATTCGGTATCCTATCGTTGTCTTAGACAAGGAAAACGGAACCCAGCACACGATTGCGAGCATTAACCTTTACGTTGACCTACCCCACAAGTTCAAGGGCACTCACATGAGCAGGTTCGTTGAGATACTCAATGAGTACCGTATGGAGATAAAGATCAAGAACTTCGATACAATATTGGACAAGATGAAAGACCTGCTAAACGCGAAATCCGCCCACATCGAGTTCGACTTCCCCTATTTCATAAAGAAGAAGGCCCCTATATCCGGCGAAGAGGGGCTGATGGAATATAAATGCCGCTATGTCGGCTACAGCGGAGAGAAAAAGGAATTCATTGTGGGAATAAAGGTTCCCATAACGACCCTCTGCCCCTGCTCGAAGGAGATATCGGAGTTTGGGGCTCATAACCAGAGGAGCCATGTAAATGTCCGTCTCCTTTCAAAGAAGTTCTTCTGGATCGAAGATATTATAGCCATTGTGGAGGGGTCGGGAAGCGCGGATTTGTACTCCCTTTTGAAAAGGTCGGACGAAAAGTATTTGACCGAAAAGGCCTATGACAATCCCATGTTTGTGGAGGACGTCGTCAGGGAGGTGTCCCGGCGTCTCATAGAGCTTGACATATTCGAGTGGTTTCTGGTGGAGTCTGAAAATATCGAGAGCATCCACAACCACAACGTCTATGCTCTTATCGAGTGGGGGAAGAGGCCCGAAAACATCATCATTTAAAGGGAAGCGGTATATGGCGGAAGTTTTCCGACACGGTTAAATGTGAAAGGTTTTTAATATAGTTATCGGGAGTCATAAATGGACGAGATCAAGAGGGAAAAAGAGGCGGGATTCGATTTTGAGTATCTTGGGGACGTTCCGGCGAAAAAGGAGGAGGTGGGAGACAAGTTTCAGACCCCGGGATTCGGCCTTGCCGCCCAGCTCTTTTCGAGCGTCGCCAAGTTCGTGATAGAGAAGCTGGGCGAGGAAGAGGGGGAGGCCGTTTTGAAAAAGGGCATCGAGTATTTCGGCTTGGAGCGGGGAAAGCGAATAGCGGAGAGGGTAAAGGCCCAGGGAAAGGAAAACAGCTTCAAAAACTGGCTGATATATACGGATATCGACAGCGTGAACTTCCAGCCGATTCCCTCAATCGAGGACAACAACCTCGTCGCCAAGGTGAACAACTGCACGTTCTACAATGCGGCCGAGGAGTGGGGCCTGGGTGAATACGCCAAGATATACTGCAAATACGTGGACTACAAAATCCTCGAGGGATACAACCCCGATGTAAAGATGTCTCTGAAGGAGCGCCAGGCGACGGGGGAAGACCACTGCGTCTTCACCTACATTATGAAGGAGGCCAACAAGTAGAGGGGCAGGGTGAAGGGGTTTGATGTTCGAGTTTTGGTTAATGTAAGAGAGGCTGGTAATATTCTGTAAGGGTACGTTTCAAAGGAGACTGCTGTTTCGTCAGGTTCGAGCTTTAATTGCACAATGTCTGGACTTGGAAGAGGGGATGGGAAATAGGCCTTGTTCCGCTAAAAGGGGTGATGGCATTTATTCAATTCAATCCAAGGTGGTCGGTCGATATTTTTATTCCTTATAACTGTAATACAAATGTAGGTCTTAATCGAACAGGGCGAAGGGAGCCCAAAAGGTCTCGAATTCTTGCTCCTTCAAGAAATCCCCACTTCAACGGATGCCGGCATGGATTAGAAAGTTTTTGGTTGAAAGTTACCCGTATTGAGAAGGGAGGGCGGGAATAGATGTTGTTCATGTCCGTTATATTCAAGGGGGAACGTCAAGAGGGAAACGTATTTGACCTCTTAAACCGTATCAACCGCCCCATTTAATCCCGTGCAATCATAAAAGGTATCTATGAATTGAGTTCCTAATCTTGACCTTCTGGAGGTCATTTGTCGGCGTCCTTCTTTAGCCTCACTTCGATCGCCCCAGCGTGGGCGGAAAGCCCCTCCATCCTTGCGAACCTTACCGCTTTTGGGCCGAGCTCTCTCAATCCCGTCTCGGATATCTCAAGGACGCTCATCCTCTTGACGAAGTCGTACACCCCCAGGGGGGACGAAAACCTGGCAGTGCTGCCTGTGGGGAGGACGTGATTCGTCCCGGCTATGTAGTCGCCTATCGGCTCCGTGGAGTTGGGTCCAAGAAAGACGGCCCCGGCGTTTTCTATCTTTTCGAGATGATCTCTCGGTCTCTCCACGATCAGCTCCAGGTGCTCCGGGGCGATCTCGTTTGCCATCGATATCGCCTCGTCGATGTCCGAGACCACTATTATCGCACCGAAGTTCTTAATGGATTCGAGGGCCACGGTCATATCCTTACCTTCGGCCCCCAGGATTGCATCTATCTCCCCCTTAACGCTCTCGGCAAACTTGGGGTCCGGTGTGATCAAGATCGAGGCGCTCAACGGATCGTGCTCCGCCTGGGACAGAAGGTCCCAAGCAACGTGTGTGGGGTCGCATTTCCCGTCAGATATTACGAGGATCTCGGACGGACCTGCTATCATGTCTATATCAACGACGCCGAAGAGGAGCCTCTTTGCCGCCGCCACGTATACGTTTCCGGGACCGACGACCTTATCGACCTTCGGGATTGTCTCGGTCCCGAAGGAGAGGGCGGCGACAGCCTGGGCGCCACCGATACGAAAAATCCTGTCGACACCTGCTATTCTTGCGGCCGCGGCAACTCCGGGAGAAATAGATCCCCCGCGGGTCGGGTGGACGGCAATTATCTCGGAGACGCCGGCGATCTTTGCGGGGATAGCGTTCATAAGGAGCGTCGAGGGGTAGGGGAGGCGTCCACCCGGGACGTAGACCCCGACGCGTTTCAGGGGCCTAACGACCTGCTCGAGCCTGTTGCCAAGATCGTCGATAAATGACAGCCCTTCCTGAACCTGGTGTCTGTGGTACGCCTCGATCCTCTTCGCGGCGGTCTCGATGACCCCGTAGTCCTCCCTGGGAAGCTCCTTCGCAGCCGTCTCCATCTCGGCCGCGGTTATCTCGAGGTCATTGGGCGAAATTTCTATTTCGTCAAACTTCTCAGTGTATTTTATGAGGGCCTCGTCTCCCTTTTTCCTCACGTCCTCGATTATCCTGTTTACGCTCTTTAGGACGTCTTCCGGAATACTCTCCCCCCTTGTGACTATCCTGCCGATGTATTTTTTAAAGGCGCCGTCGCCCAGCCCTATTATCTCAATCATCCTGCAGTACCTTTTTGATGTCGGCGCCGAGGGCGGAGAGCTTCTCCTCCATCCGTTCGTAGCCCCTTTCGAGGTGGTAGAGACGGTAGACCTCCGTCGTGTTCTCGGCGGCAAGGCCCGCAAGGATAAGGGAGGCGCTGTTTCTGATGTCTGAGGACATGACCTTGGCCCCGGAGAGCCCCTTGACGCCCCTTATGACGGCGCTTCTACCGTCGATCGTTATGTCCGCCCCCAGGCGAATGAGTTCAGGGACGTGGGCGAAGCGATTCTCGAATATCGTCTCGGTGATAACGCTCGTGCCGTCTGCTATGGTCAGGAGGGAGGAAATGGGGGCCTGGAGATCGGTGGGAAAGCCGGGGTAGGGCTGGGTGGAGATATTTATTGGTTCGATCTTCTTCGGGCCCTTGATTCTCATCTCGTCGCCGGTCTGCCTGAACTCGACCCCCGCATCTTCCAGCTTGTCTACAACGGAGGTGAGTATGCCGGAGGGAAAGTTTTCTATCGTGACGTCGCCCGCCGTTATGGCCACCGCCATCAGATACGTCCCCGCCTCAATCCTGTCCTGAATCACCCTATATGTGATGGGGGAGAGGGCGTCGACGCCCTGGACGCGGATCGTCTCCTCCCCCTCTCCCTCGATAATAGCGCCCATTTCCCTGAGGGCGCGGGCGAGGTCTATGATTTCGGGCTCCCTGGCGGCGTTATTTATAACCGTCTCGCCCTTTGCGGTACAGGCGGCCATGAGGATGTTTTCGGTGCCTCCAACTGTGGGAATATCGAAGGTGACGCTGTCTCCTCGAATATTTTTTGCATTGGCGATTACGACACCGTGCTCCTCCTTTATCTTTACGCCGAGGGAAACAAAGCCCTTCAGGTGCTGATCGACAAGCCTCGGCCCAAGGGCGCATCCCCCCGGTAGCGCAACCTCCGCAACCCCGAAGCGGGATATCATGGCGCCGAGGACGAGAAAGGAGGCGCGCATCTTCCTGACCTCGTCCCAGGGGGCCTCGTGCCTTTTTATCGTGGAGGAGTCCACAACAAATGCGTCGTCGAATGAAACCTCCGCCCCCAGCTCTGTGAGAAGCTTTTCGGTCGTTCTTATGTCCATGAGATCGGGAACGTCCAGAAACTCCGACCTCCCGGGGGCCATGATTGAAGAAATTATTATAGGGAGGGCGGCGTTCTTCGATCCGCTTATCCTGAGCCTCCCTTTGAGAGGCACACCGCCCCTTATCACCATCTTTTTCAGCAAGGCGAAATCCTCCAAAATAACATGAACATGTACCGCTAATCTCTAACAGCGACCACAACCCTCGGGAGTGACGCGTAGTCCATTCTCGTCTTGAGAAACGAAAGCCCGGGTGTATCTTCAACGATTTTCCTGACGCCGTCCATCTGGTCGCTTCCGATCTCCAATAACAGGTGGCCCCCCGCAATGAGGTAATCAGGCGCACCGTCGATGATGGGACGGATAACGTCGAGGCCGTCCGCCCCCCCGTTTACCGATCCGTCAAGGGCGATATATGGCTCCCTCTTTATTTCGACAGGAAGACTCTCCATTTGTTCCGCAGAAACGTAAGGGGGATTGGATAAAATTACGTCATACTTTTTTTCAAGAAGGATTATCGGCTCGTAGAGCGAGCCACAGAGCAGGTCAACCCTGTCCGAGAATCCGTGACGCTTGAGATTTTCAGAGGCGACCTTGATTGCGTCCTTTGAGATGTCCGTTGCCGTTATGGAGGCGCCCGGAAGCTCGGCCGAGAGGGCCATGGCCACCGCCCCCGACCCGGTTCCTATCTCCAGAATGGAGACCACCTCCTCATCGATGCCGCCGATGACGGCCAGCGTCTCCTCGACCAAAACCTCGGTCTCCGGCCTGGGGATGAGGACAGATTCGTTGACCGAGATCGATATGGACCAAAACTCCTTTTCTCCCGTAATGTAGGCGGTGGGAGCGCCTCCCCCCCTTTTTAATATGAGACTTCCTATCTCCCGCCATTCTTCGGGCGTCAGGGGCCTGTCGTGCATGAGGTAGAGATCTATCCGCCTGGCATCGAGCACCTTTGCGGTTATAAGCTCAGAGTCGAGGCGGTGTGATTCAATCCCCATCTCCTTGAGATAAGAGGAGGCCCTGTTTACTGCCTCCAGTATATTACTTGGCGTTCCTTCTTTCGGTAAGTCTTTCTTCGCGACGGGCTCTGTTCCGGTGGGGGGTATCATGACACCTGCATTTTAAGGGCTTCGGCCTGGAAGTATGCGGTGAGGGTGTCCACCAGCTCGTCGATGTGTCCCATAAGTATCGTGTCGAGCTTGTAGAGGGTGAGGCCAATGCGGTGATCGGTAACGCGTCCCTGGGGATAGTTATATGTCCTGATACGCTCGGATCGCTCCCCTGTTCCGACCTGACTCTTGCGATCTTCGGAGCGCTCCATCTGCTGCTTTTGCGTCACCAGGTCAAGGAGCCTCGCCTTGAGAACCCGCATCGCCTTTGCCTTGTTCTTGTGCTGAGATTTCTCGTCCTGACATGTCACGACGAGATCGGTCGGGAGGTGGGTTATCCTAACGGCGCTGTCGGTTGTGTTGACGGACTGCCCCCCGTGGCCCGTCGACCTGTATGTGTCTATTCTCAGGTCGTTTGGATTGATCTCTATCTCGATATCCTCGGCCTCGGGAAGGATCGCCACGGTCACCGTGGAGGTGTGGATTCTCCCCTGGGCCTCGGTCTCCGGGACTCGCTGGACCCTGTGGACACCGCTTTCGTACTTGAGCCTGCTGTATGCGCCCCTTCCCTCTATGAGGGCGATGATCTCCTTGAATCCGCCGACGCCGATGACGTTCTGACTCATTATCTCCACGCGCCAGCCGTTCATATCTGCGTAACGGCTGTACATCCTGAAGAGGTCAGCCGCAAAGAGGGAGGCCTCGTCTCCTCCGGCGCCGGCCCTGATCTCAAGGAAGATGTTCTTGTCGTCGTTCGGGTCTTTCGGCACGAGAAGGAGCTTCAGCCGATCCTCAGACTCAACAAGCTCGCGCTCGAGGCTTTCGAGTTCCTCTTTCGCCAGCTCCCTGATCTCTTCGTCCTTGTCAAACAAGAGGGCCTTGTTTCCTTCGACTTCCGCCTTCAAACTCTGGAACCGCCTGTACTCCTGGACCACGGACTCGATATCGGAGCGCTCCTTTGTGTATTTTCTGTAGAGGTCCTGCTCCCTTATGATCTCCGGGTTGGAGAGGAAATTCTCAAGCTCATTGAACCTTACCTCTATATCTTTTATCTTCTCAAACATCTCCTAATGTTTATTCTCCTCTGGGCGTATTGGTTCCGGTCGAAAGCTCCATATCAACGGCCTTTGTCAATGCGGCAAGGGCCACCTCTACCTGATCATCGGTGGGCTCTCTCGTTGTGATCTTTTGTATCCATACTCCGGGGAGCGATATAGCCTTCAAAAAGACGTTATCCCTCTTTTCCCCGGCAAGCCTTATTACCTCGTAGGATATCCCCGCGATCGGAACAAGCAGCGGTATCTTTATAAGGATGTAGATGAGATTCTTCAATATCTTGTTCATATCCGGAAAGAGCGGAAGGAAGGGAAACGTCACGGCGAATATAACGATGCTGATGAGCAGGACTATGATGATAAACGATGTTCCGCACCTCGGGTGAAAGGTCGAGTATTTCCGGGCATTGTCTACCGAAAGCTCCTCCCCCGCCTCGTAGGTGAAGATCGATTTGTGCTCCGCCCCATGATACATGAAGACCCTTTTTATGTCGGGCATAAGAGAGATGGAGACGATGTAGATCAAGAAGACCGAGACCTTTAGGATGCCGTCGATGAAGTGAAAGGTGAAGGTCTCTATCCCCATGTTTATGGGGAGGATTTCGCCTATGTAGAGCGTTGCGAAATGCGGTACCACCACGAAGAGGAGAATCGCAAAGGCGAAGGAGACGGCGATGGTAACGGCCGTCATCCAAGGGGAGAGCTCCCCTCCGCCCCCGTTTTTAGATGTCTTTTCTTCTTCCTCGACCGCCTCGTTGGCGGAAAATGTCAGGGCGCCTATTCCGTAGACCATCGACTCTATCAGTATGACAACCCCCCTGAAGAAGGGCCTTTTGAGGATCGGGAACCTCTCGGTGAGGGAGCTCACAAACTCCTCCTTTACTTTGATAGATCCGTCAGGTTTTCTGACGGCTACGGTCATGGCGTTTTGTGAGCGCATCATAACGCCCTCTATAACCGCCTGACCTCCTACTCTGACTTTTTGCATATGCAATACTATTTTAATCCTTTAGTCCCGATGTCCAGAAACGGCTTGAGCGAGCGACAGAAGAATAACGAAAAAAAGCAACACCCTTCGCCGCAAGAAACATAGGGACGGCACGGCTCTATTTTCTGCAATTTCAACAGGCCGACAAGCCCGGAAATATTAGACTTGCACGGCTAAACGTTATGCTTAAGCCTTCTTCTTTTTATTATCAAACTTGTCGTACTTCTTCCTGAATTTCTCGACACGGCCCATTGTGTCGACGAGCTTCTGTTTTCCGGTGAAGAAGGGATGACATTGGGAGCAGATTTCCACGCGTATTTCCTCTTTGGTCGAGCGTGTCTCGATCTCGCTCCCGCAGGCGCACTTGATGATCGCCTTGTCGTATTTTGGGTGAATATCCGGTTTCATCTTTGCTGTTCTCCTTTTGGCCTCATTTAGATATTAATAGTGAAACTAATAATAAACCCCCTATTTATGTATTCAGGGGGCTTATGATCGTTGTATTTCAAGCTACTGGTTCATATTGGACAGAAACTCCTGGTTGGTTTTTATGCCCTGGATTTTATCGAGGACGAATTCCATGGAATCTATCGGGTTCAGCGGGGCGAGGAGCTTGCGCAGTATCCAGATTCGATTGAGGGCGTCATCGTCCAGCAGGAGCTCTTCTTTTCTCGTTCCGGAGCGGTTAATGTCTATGGCCGGGAATATCCTTCTGTCCGCGAGCTTCCTATCCAGGTGAATCTCCATGTTGCCGGTTCCCTTGAACTCCTCGAAGATCACCTCGTCCATCCTCGATCCGGTATCTATCAGAGCCGTTGCGATAATGGTGAGGCTGCCGCCGTTCTCGATGTTCCTTGCGGCGCCGAAGAACCGCTTCGGCTTATAGAGGGCGTTGGAGTCCACACCGCCGGAGAGGATCTTTCCGCTCGGGGGAACCACTGCGTTGTAGGCCCTGGCGAGCCTCGTTATGCTGTCCAGGAGTATAACCACATCTTTCTTGTACTCCACCAGTCGTTTAGCCTTTTCAAGCACCATCTCCGATACCTGCACGTGGCGGGAGGCTGGTTCGTCGAAAGTCGAGCTTACCACCTCGCCATGAACGGAGCGCTCCATATCTGTCACTTCCTCGGGCCTCTCATCTATGAGGAGGACGATCAATATCACGTCCTTGTGATTGGTGGTGATGGCGTTTGCCACATCCTGAAGGAGCATCGTCTTTCCGGTCCTCGGCGGTGACACGATGAGTCCCCTCTGGCCCTTGCCGATGGGAGTGAAGAGGTCCATGATCCTTGTCGAGTATCTCTCGGTGTTGTACTCGAGCTCTATCTTGTCGTGGGGATGGACCGGGGTGAGGTTGTCGAACATGATCCGCTCCCGCGAGAGATCGGGATCGGAGTTGTTTACCGACGAGACCTTCAAAAGCGCGAAATATCTTTCGGACTCCTTCGGCGGGCGTATCTGGCCGGAGATCGTATCACCGGTCCTCAAGGAAAATCTCCTTATCTGAGAGGGCGAGACGTATATATCGTCAGGGCCCGGGAGATAATTGTAATCGGGCGCCCGGAGGAAACCAAATCCGTCGGGAAGTGTTTCAAGTACACCCTGACCGTAGATCACGCCGTCTTGTTCTGTGTGGGCCTGAAGGAGAGCAAAAATCAGCTCCTGTCTCGTCATGGCGCTTGCGCCTTCGATGTCGAATTCCTTCGACATCTGATAGATATCGCCGATTTTCTTGCTCTTCAGCTCCACCAAGTTGATAACACCGTTCTCGGGTGTGTCTTGAAGATCAATATCGCTTTCTTCCATCTCTATTCAGTCTCCTTTTTTTATTAGGAGCCTTTGGCTCCGGGATAGGGCTTATTATACCGTTTATTATTAGCTTATAAATCTATGGAATTTGCGGGAATACAAGATTTATGCGGTTTTAAGATTTCCTGTTTATAAATTTATGAAGTGTATTTGAAATTTGATTAGAAAGATTTGGATAGTAACTCTTTTATCAATTAATTACTAATTACTCTATTTCTCTTTTTATCATAAATCCCCTTGGGGAGTAAATATAATACTTCTTTTTTTGTAGTCGGTTAAAGCTCCGATTCAAAGAGCGCATTCTATCCGGTATGAATATAAAGAAGGTCGTTATTGGCACTTACTAAACGATTGGCCTTTACCTGCCTGCCCTGTATATGCCTGCCCTCTATATCCTCTTGTCTCCTCCGTTCCCCCTATAACCAACTTGCCCCTATCTCCTCCTGCCCCCCCCACCGGTCCCGTCCCATTATCAACTTTCTCGAAATCCCACTCCCTTTCCTCGAACATGGCATTTTAACCCATGACTTGGTTCTCGAACCCCCCAGTAAGAAGAAGAACTTTTGCAGTTGTTATAGAATATAGTGCTTTTTACCGGAATTGTCAAGGTTTTTTTTGTTTTATGTTTTTCGAGATTTTACGGCATCGAGACGACCGCCTCCCAGCAGCCGGTGCCCCATTCAGAATATATCTCGAAATAGTACACGCCCGGCCCGATCAGGGTAAGCTTGTCGCCTTCGGAGAGGGGCTGAAGTATCAATATATCGTCTCCTTTTTCTCCCGTAGCCTTTATCCTGAAATCGGTCGTTCCCCTGGGCCATTTGAAAGTGAGATCAAGCTCCTGTTTGTCCACGAATACCTGAAAGGTGGCCTTTGCCCCCTTTCCCCAAAGATAACCCGAAAATGAGCAGGGATTCTCCTGGGAATGCGATTCCTGTGGAAGTAGTGTTAGAGTAAGGCATAGAATCAAAAGAGGGTAGAGAAAGCTGGATTTTTTTATCAATTTGGAGATCCTTTCAGATTTTTATACAATTTACTTTAAGAAGGCTGTGGAAAGTCCCTTTTGTTTTATATGTGAATCTTTATGTGACAAAAGAAACATGGTGGTTTATTCGCATATTATGTTATAATTTTATCTTTCAGTCAATGATAAACGCCGTAATTTCCTTGACAAAAAAAAGGTGTTTGGATATATATATTCAGATATTCAGGATGCTAACCGGATTTTAAAGGAATCCGACTGATTTGTCGTCCATCTGATATTGAAGACATCTTTGAGGAGGGGCATTTTGGATCTGTTGTTGATAAAGGTGGATGAAATTCCCGAGGGGGGGATGTCGGTAGACATTCCCGGCCAACGGAGAGAGGGGGATAGGGGTGATGATGCAAATGAGGGCCTGGAGTGGAGCAAGGATTTAGTACCCCTTGACGTTCACACTGTTATCGATGGGCGATCATGGCAGGACCAGCTCTTGGGGATTCTCAATGATCCTTATCTCAAGTTCTCGAACGGTTTTTACTGTTGGATAAATCTTTTCAGGTCCGGCCGGAGCGTGATAGTGAAGGGTCAAATCGTGACTACGGCGGAGTTGACCTGCAGCCGGTGCGCGGAGCCGTTCGACTATGAATTCAATATTGTGTTCAGAAGCGTCCTAACGAGAGACGACGCAAAGGACAGGGATAAGGAAAAAGAGCTGACGCAAAAGGAGCTCGAGTACAGCTTCTTTTCGGGCGAAAGAATAGACTTGGGGCTGACGATTACAGAGCAGATCGCCATTCATATCCCGGTAAAGCCGCTTTGCAGGAAGGAATGCCAGGGGCTTTGCGGGGTCTGCGGGAAAAACCTGAATATCGAGAGATGTGACTGTAAGGACAAGGAAGTAGACATAAGGTTTGCAAAGCTTAAGAATCTTATAATTGAGTAATCAATAACCAATAAAAAAGGAAGAAAATAAATATGGCTGTTCCAAGAAGAAAGCATTCGAGATCGAGACGGGACAAGAGGAAGTCACAGCAGGCCCTTAAAAAGCCGGCGCGTTCCTTGTGTCCGAACTGCGGGGAGATGAAACCGCCCCATAACGTGTGTCCCAAATGCGGTTATTATAAAGACCGTGAGGTGGTTGAGATTCACGAGGTTTAGTCTCCGTGGGGTTTTGGGGGAGAGGGTTGGGGGGGGGGTGGGAGAGATATACTTAGGGGTTCAATGGTCAGGGTTTTTAAGGGAAAGGGAATTGAGAGATTTTTTGAGGGTTCAAGGATCGGGGTCTGTTGAGGAAAGGGGTGTTGGGGAAATTATTTGGTTCCAAGGATCGGATGTCATTGAGGGATGAGGGAGGGGAAGATTTTTTGGAGTCCAATGTCGATCTCTTTGATATCTCGTAGGGGTTGGTAAACGCTGATATTGTTTGGGATTTAATCGGATAGAGGGCCGAGGGGGGTTGTGGGGTCACTTTTAATGGTTTAAGGAAAAACAGGTGGCTCAAATTGCGTATATATTTCCGGGGCAGGGCTCACAGTTTGTGGGGATGGGCAAAGATATTTACGAGAATTTCAAATCCGCCAGGCTCGTATTTGAAGAGGCCTCCGACAGCCTCCATATCGACCTCAAGAGAATCGTTTTCGAGGGGCCGGAGGATGAGCTGAACAGGACCGCTATAACCCAGCCCGCCGTCTTTACGGTGTCCGCTGCGATACTCTACGCCATGAGGGAGGCGGGCGTGGGGAGTGACGTCAAGGTGGCATCGACGGCCGGGCATAGCCTGGGAGAATACACTTCCCTCTTTTACGGAGGGGCGTTTGATTTTCAAGGCGGGCTTTCCATAGTGGGAAAGAGGGGCAAGATAATGGAGGAGGCAGTTTCCGAGGAGGAGGGGGGAATGGCCGCGATTCTGGGTTTAGACAGGGATGACGTGGATAAGCTTGTGAGCGAGGTGTTTGAAGCTAACGAGCAGAAAGAAAACGGCCTTGTGGTAGCGGCGAACTACAACGCCCCGGGGCAGGTGGTCATATCGGGCCACAGGGGGGCGGTTGCGGCGGCGGTTGAGCTGGCTACGGAGAGGGGCGCCAAGAAGGCGGTTATTTTAAAGGTAGGCGTCCCATCCCATTCACCGCTGATGAAGGGAGCGTCAGAAATCCTCGCCGAGGAGCTCAAAGATTTGGAGTTAGGGAATCTCGATCTCCCGGTCATATCGAATGTGACGGCGCACCCGCACCCAGGGGGAGGGGAGACCAAAGACCTCCTTGTTAAGCAGCTTGTTTCCCCTGTAAGGTGGGAGGAGAGCGTTAAATATATGATAGATGACGGTATCACCGATTTCATAGAGATAGGGCCCGGCAGGGTCCTCTCCGGTCTTGTAAAGAGGATCGACAGGAAGGCGGGGATATCGAGTGTCGGCGATCTATACTCCCTTAAAGAAGTGGAAAAAAAATATCAATAGCAAAAGATATTACAATAGAAAAGATATTGCAATAGTTGTTGTAAAAACGCTATTGCAAAAACAAAAGATATGTATAGAATGTAGATGGAATATTAATGGAATATTATGGGAAGAGGGCGTGGGTGACCGCGGATTTTTAACCGTTAAGACTGTAGTGGGGTGGCTGAAATTTTAAATCTTGAAGGAAAAACGGCGCTGGTGAGCGGGGCATCGAGGGGGATAGGGGCCGAGATCGCAAGGGAGCTTGCGGAAAGGGGCGCCTTCGTTTACATAAATTACAACAGGAGCGAGGACGCCGCAAGGGCGGTCAAGGAAGAGATCGAGAGGGGAGGGGGAAAGGCCGAGACGGTGAAGTTTGACGTGGCAAATCTCGAGGAGGTGGGAGAATCCGTAAAGATTATCCTAAAAGATGTAAAAAATATAGATATTCTTATAAACAATGCCGGCCTTACAAGGGACAACGCATTTGCCTTAATGAAGCAGGCCGATTGGGATGAGGTTCTCGATACAAACCTGAGAGGCGTCTTTATACTGACCAAGGCGGTGATAAGACCCATGATAAAGGCGAGGTGGGGGAGGATAGTGAACCTGACATCGGTGGCCGGGCAGTACGGAAACCCGGGCCAAGCGAATTACTCCGCATCCAAGGCCGGCGTAATCGCCCTGACCAAGTCGATCGCGAGGGAGTTTGCGCCAAGGAATATAACGGTAAACGCCGTCTCGCCGGGTTTAATCGATACAGACATGGCGATGTCTCTTCCCGATGACGCCCGGGAAACGATAATATCAAAAATCCCCTGCGGAAGAATGGGAACGCCCAAGGAGGTCGCATACGCTGTGTGTTTTCTTGTATCAAAATACGCCGATTACATAACCGGACAAGTTATTAGTGTTAACGGCGGACTATATATGTAATTTCAGATTTTAAGGAGGTAAGAAAATGGCATCTGTAGAAGAGAGGGTAATCGAGATAATCTCGGATCAGCTTGGTTTGGATAAAGACGAGATCCAGCTTGAGGCTTCGTTCATCGATGATCTGGGAGCGGATTCTCTTGACATCGTTGAGATGATAATGACGATCGAGGACGAATTCGATATTGAGATCTCGGATGAAGACGCCGAGAAGATAGTCTCGGTTCAAGACGCCATAACGTATATTAACGATAAGATGTAATGGTGCGATGATGAAGGTTGCCGTAGGTTCGGATCACGGCGGTCTGGACCTTAAGACGATAATCGTTGAGGAGCTTAAAAAAAGCGGGATTGAAGTCCTGGATGTGGGGACTAATTCAACGGAGTCAAGCGACTATCCCGATTTTGCGAAGAAAGCGGTCGGTCTAATACTTAAGGGAGAGGCCGAGCTCGGGGTCTTAATCTGCGGCACGGGAATAGGGATGAGCATAGCCGCCAACAGGTATAAAGGGATAAGGGCAGCCGTTGCCTGGAATGAATTCATGGCAAAAATGGCGAGAAACCACAACGACGCGAATATCCTTGTTTTGGGAGGGAGGGTAACAGGTTTCGAGTTGGCAAAGGAGATCCTGAAAGTATTTCTGAAGGAATCCTTTGACGGGGGGAGACACAAAAGGAGGATAGACAAGATCGATAGTATAATTCTCAAATAAACGGGGGTATAAAAAAGTGTTTAGTACTGGTCTTAAGGAATGTGATCCGGATGTTTATAATATACTTGAAAGAGAGATTAATAGGCAGAAGAATAATATAATTCTTATAGCATCGGAGAACTACGCCAGCAAGGCCGTACTCGAGGCGTCCGGCTCCGTTATGACAAATAAATATGCCGAGGGGTATCCAGGTGCGAGGTATTACTGCGGTTGTCAGCATGTGGATGAGGTCGAGACCATCGCCATTGATCGCGCCAAGAAGCTCTTCGGCTGTGAGTATGCAAACGTCCAGCCGCACGCGGGAACGCAGGCCAATCTGGCCGTATTGTTTTCGGTCCTCGATATCGGCGATACGGTCTTGAGTATGAACCTGAGCCACGGGGGCCATTTGAGCCATGGAAATCCCGTAAACCTGTCGGGAAAGCTCTTTAATATTGTCTTCTATTCGGTGGACAAAGAGACGGAGCGGATCGATTTCGACGATGTATGGAAAAAGGTAAAGGAGCACAAGCCGAAGCTGATCATATCCGGTGCGAGCTCCTACCCAAGGGAGATAGATTTTTCCAAGTTCGGGGAGATAGCCGAAGAGGCCAGGGCCATGCACATGGCCGACATAGCCCACATAGGGGGGCTTGTGGTGGCCAAAATTCACAACACACCCGTTCCCGTAAGCGATTTCGTAACCACAACCAATCATAAGACGCTGAGGGGCCCCAGGGGCGGGATAATAATGTGCAAATCGAAATACGCAAAGAAGATCGATTCCCTCGTCTTCCCGGGATCCCAGGGCGGGCCATTCATGCATATCATCGCCGCCAAGGCCGTCGCCTTTAAAGAGGCGATGGAGCCCGATTTTGTAGACTATCAGAAACAGATAGTGGCAAACGCAAAGGCGATGACCGATGTTATCAAGGACAGGGGATTCAGGCTCGTCTCCGGCGGCACGGATAACCACCTTTTCTTGATCGACGTCGGGCATAATGGACTGACCGGAGACGCGGCGGCCATCGCCCTTGACAGGGCCGGAATTACAGCCAACAAGAACGTCATCCCCTACGACACCAAGTCCCCAAGGATCACCAGCGGCGTTCGCTTCGGCACCCCAGCCGTAACGACAAGGGGCATGAAAGAGGATGACGTTAGGATCGTTGCAAACCTCATATGCGATGTTCTTGATGACATCGAAGATGAGACTGTCATTTCAAAGACAAGAGGGGCGGTTAACGAGCTGTTGAAGGATTTCCCCATATATAAATAAAAGACGAAGATGAAAAGTATCGCCGTGAATGATAAGACAAGAGATAAAATCAGTGACGACGGACGTCCCAGTTGGGACGAATACTTCATGTCGATCGTCGATCTTATCTCGAAAAGGTCAACGTGTCTGAGGAGAAAAGTGGGCGCCGCCATCGTCAAGGAGAAGAACATCCTTGCCACCGGCTATAACGGCGCCCCCAGGGGGCTGCCTCACTGTCTCGACATCGGGTGCCTGAGGGAAGAACAAAACATCCCTACCGGAGAGAGACACGAGCTCTGCCGGGGACTTCACGCCGAGCAGAACGCTATCATTCAGGCGGCATACCACGGGGTTTCCATAAGGGGGGCGACTTTATACACGACGACACTCCCCTGCTCCATCTGCACAAAGATGATCATTAACGCAGGCATAATAAGGATTGTATATAAAGAGGGATACGAGGACAAACTGGCCATGCAAATGCTGTCCGAGGCGGACATCGAGCTTGAAAAATTCAAGGGGAAGGCGATTTAAAAGTGAAATGCCCATTTTGCGGATTTATGGACAATAAGGTCATCGATTCGAGGCTCTCCAAGGACGGCCATGTAATTCGCAGACGTAGGGAGTGTAACGATTGCGGCAGGAGATTCACTACCTACGAGAGGGTGGAGGAGATGCTTCCCATGGTGATAAAGAGGGACGGCAGACGGGAACAGTTTGACAGAAACAAGATCCTTTCGGGGATAATAAAGGCGTGCGAGAAACGCCCCATAAGCATTACGGTGATAGAGAAGACGGTCGATTCTATCGAGGCCAACTTTACAGATGTGGCGGAGAGGGAGGTAAAAAGCACGGACATAGGAGAGGTCGTGATGGAGCACCTCCACGGACTCGACGAGGTGGCGTACGTCAGATTTGCGTCGGTCTACCGGTCCTTCAAAGACATTAACGAGTTTATGTCGGAGCTGAAGGATCTTTTAGATCAGAAGGACGGCAAAAGAAAGTAGATGGAAGAAAAATATATGAGGAGGGCCCTCACGCTGGCAAGGAGATACGAGGGCAGGACAAGCCCCAATCCACCGGTTGGGGCTGTTGTGGTTTTGGGGGGAGAGGTTGTGGGGGAGGGCTTTCATAAGGGGGCAGGGCATCCCCACGGGGAGGCCGAGGCCCTCAATGCCGCAGGGAAAAGGGCAAAGGGGGCGGACCTGTACGTCACCCTAGAGCCGTGCAGTCACCACGGAAGGACTCCGCCGTGCACAGAGGCGATTTTGAAATCTGGCGTAAAGAGGGTATTCATCGGCACCGATGACCCAAACCCGATTGTTATGGGAGGCGGTGCAAGGATACTCGAGGATGGCGGTGTCCAGGTCTCATTCGTTGAGCCGGGGGGAAGGCTGGGAAGAGATATAAGGGTGCTCTACGAGGCGTACAAAAAATTCGTCGTTGAAAAGAGACCATTTGTGGTTCTCAAGGCCGCGATGACCCTGGACGGAAAGACGGCAACCTCAACAGGCGACTCGAAATGGATAACGTCGGAGAGGGCGAGGAGGTTCGTCCACGGGCTGAGAAAGAGGTACGACGCCGTCCTGGTGGGGATAGGGACGGTAAAGGCGGACGATCCGGAGCTGACCGTAAGGCTGACGGTGGGGAGAAACCCTACGAAGGTAATTATCGACCCCAGGCTTGAGATCGATACCGGGGCCAATATCTTTACAAAGGGCTTTACAAAGGGGGGCGCCGACGTTATTATCGCGGCCGATGAAGGCGCCGACGAGGAAATGGCAAAGAAGATCGAGGGGACGGGGGCAACGGTCATCCGGTTGAAGCGGGGTGAGGGGAGGGAAGGGGGGCTCGATCTCGACCGGCTGTTGAGCGAACTGGCAAGGCGCAACATTATGAGCCTTCTCGTGGAGGGGGGAGCAAAAGTCTTTACTTATTTCATCAAATATGGTAAATTTGATAAAATAATCTTCATATATTCACCGAGGATACTCACGGGAAGCGACCCGCTGGGGCTGACGGCGGGTGAGGGGCCGAGGGAAATCGGGGGAGCGGTCAAGCTGGAAAACGTATCAGTCAGTCGCATAGGCGAGGACATAGCAGTTGTCGGCTACAGGATGGGGGGTCAGGGGAGAGTTTAAATTTTGTGGGGAGCGGATAATGGGGGGAATGGGTAATACTTTTTTATGACGTGTTTTTATATCGCGTTTTTTAGTATCGAATTTTTTTAGTATCGCGTGTTTTGTTATCGATGTTTACCGGAATCATAGAGGACGTGGGTATAGTCAGAGGCCTCAGGAAGGCGGGGGAGGTGTCTATCATAACGGTCGAGACCGGGATGGACCTCACCGACACTAAGATCGGAGACAGCATCAGCGTAGACGGTGTTTGTCTCACCGTGGTTGCCGTGGAGGGAAAGGGCTTCAGCGTCGAGGCCTCCCCGGAGACCGTTTCCCGCTCGACCCTTAAGGGCATAAGGACATCGGACCGCGTCAATCTCGAAAAGGCGCTGGCACTTGGTGGCCGCCTGGGCGGTCACATGGTACAGGGGCACGTAGACGGCGTTGGGACCGTAAAGCGTATCGACAGGGACAGTGACAGCCTCATAATCAAGATAGTCCCCCCCAGGGGCGTCTTCAGATACATCGTAGACAAGGGCTCCGTTTCAGTAAACGGCATAAGCCTTACGGTAAACTCCATCTCCGATGACTCGTTCACGATAAACATAATAAGGCACACGGCGGAAAACACGAACCTGTTAGACATTAAGGTCGGGGACGAGGTGAACTTGGAGGCGGATATAATTGGAAAATATGTGGAGAGGTTTTTGTCTAAAGACAGGGAAAAGTGGGAGGGCCTGACGCTGACAAAGCTGGCCGAGGAAGGGTACCTGTAGAATCTATAGAATATTTGATTAGGAGAAATAGAATGCCGACAACGCCGATTCCTGAGATATTGGATGATTTAAAAGAGGGGAAGATGATCATCTTGGTCGATGACGAGGACCGCGAGAACGAGGGGGATCTCTTTATTGCGGCTGAAAAGGTCACCCCTGAGGCCATAAACTTCATGGCTAAATACGGGAGGGGGCTGATATGCCTTTCCCTGACGGAAGATAAGGCGAGGTCTTTGAACCTTCCCCTTATGGTCTCTGAGAACACGTCGCCGTTCCAGACCGCCTTTACCGTTTCCATTGAGGCGAAAAAGGGAATAACGACCGGGATTTCGGCCCACGATCGGGCCACAACGGTGTTGACCGCCGTTGCCGACGAAGCCACAACCGACGATCTCGTGAGGCCCGGTCATATCTTCCCTCTGATCGCGAAAAACGGGGGCGTTCTTTTCCGGACGGGACAGACCGAGGGTTCGGTTGACCTTGCGAGGCTTTCGGGGCTTAAGCCCTACGGGGTGATATGCGAGGTGATGAAGGACGATGGGACTATGGCCCGGATGCCCGACCTCGAGGAGTTCTCGGAGAAACACAGGATAAAGATAGCCACAGTGAAGGACATTATCGAGTACAGGATGAGGACGGAGCTTCTGGTACACAGGACAGCCGAGACCACTGTTCCAACGAAGTTCGGAGTAAGCTTCAAGGCTATCGCCTACAGAAACGATGTTGATCCCCACGAGCACCTGGCGTTGATTCTGGGTGATTTCGCCCCCGACGATGAGGTCATGGTGAGGGTCCACAGCGCGTGTCTGACCGGGGACGTTCTGGGGTCGCTGAGGTGCGACTGCGGAGACCAGCTCCAGGCCGCCCTCAAGATAATATCCGAGGAGGGGAAGGGCGTCCTGATATACATGAACCAGGAGGGAAGGGGGATAGGCCTTATGAACAAGATCAAGGCCTACGAGCTTCAGGATCACGGATTAGACACGGTGGAGGCGAACGAAAAGCTGGGCTTCAAGGCCGACCTCAGGGATTACGGACTGGGCGCCCAGATTCTGGTGGATCTTGGGGTACACAAAATCAAGCTCCTTACAAACAATCCGAAGAAGATCATTGGGCTCAAGGGGTACAATCTTGAAGTGGTGGAAAGGGTGCCGATCGAGATCGAGCCGGGAGAAAACAATATCAAGTATTTAAAGACAAAGCGACAGAAGATGGGTCATTTATTAAAAAAGGTATAGGAGGCCTAGATGCCCAGGCATATCGAGGGTAAAATAGAAGCCAAGGGACTGAAGTTCGGAGTGATCCTTTCGAGGTTCAACAGCTTTATCGGAGACAAGCTGCTCGACGGCGCAACGGACGCCATACTGAGGCACGGTGGGGCGGATGAAGACATCCACGTCTACAGGGTCCCGGGCGCGTTTGAGGTTCCCCAGATGGCGAGAAAATTGGTGGAGCTTGGAAAATACGACGCCATAATCTGCATAGGGGCCGTAATCAGGGGCTCAACTCCGCACTTCGAATATATCGCCGCGGAGTCGGCCAAGGGTGTGGCAAGGCTCTCCATGGAAAGCAACATACCCGTATCCTACGGGATCATCACGACCGACAATATAGAACAAGCCATCGAGAGGGCAGGATCCAAATCGGGAAACAAGGGCTACGACGCCGCCGTCACTGCCATCGAGATGGTCAATCTCATGGCCGAGATCAAGAAATAGTCTCGTCCCTTCCCAGCCGAGAGCTTGGCGGATAAACCGAGGGGGTCTTGAGTTTGGGAAGCTCAGGCAGGGTCGGATGGGCGGGAAGGGTGGCCAGCCGAGATCGGGAAAACAGGGAAAGCGGGGCAGGACCTGAAAGGAGGCGATGGGGAAATAGGGGATTGGGAATAATGGGGGAGATAGGGGGGACGGGGATAACGGGGGTATGGGGATGACGGCGTGATGACAAGTCTGCAAGTTTGTTTAAAGTTTGTTTGATATATCGGCTGTAGTTAAAAATTTCTTTTCCAATTTTTTAACGGGGGATTCAATCTTGGGAAAGAGAAGAAGGGCAAGGGAATTGGCGCTTCAGTTTCTTTTTCAGATCGATATGAATCCACCGGGGAAGGAAGCCGCTTATATAAAGGATTCCAAAGATGATGGAGCTGAGGGGTCGGTAAAAAGCGAATCACACATTGGAGATAATTCCAAATCCCGCCAAAAGACCAAAATAGAGACCGAAATAGCTAACATAAAAAACGCTACCATAAAAGATGATTCCGTAAAAGACCAAAAAATCAAAAACTCAAAAACTGAAAAAATAGATATTCTTGAACAGGCCGGCGATGAATATGCCGAGACGGAAGTGAACGGCTTTGAAAACAACAATATCCTCGATCCCGAAATGGAAAGGGCAATCGATGTCTTCAAGGACAGCTTCAAGACCGACGAGACCGCCATACCGTTTTTCCTGTTTCTGGTAAGGGGCGTTTGCAAACATCGGAAGAGGATAGATAAAATAATCAACGAGACCTCCGAGAACTGGAAGCTCGACAGGATGGGAGTGGTGGACAGAAACATCCTCAGGTTTGCCATCTTCGAGCTGATGTTTGCGGACGACATCCCGTCCAGCGTTTCGATGAACGAGGCAATTGAGATCGCCAAGAGATACGGAACGGCTGACAGCCCTTCCTTCATAAACGGGATACTCGATAAAATCGCCTCTGTCGAGAAAAAGAGAGAAAAGACGGATTCAAAAGAGTGATCGGTTCAAAGCGTTTTATTTTGCCGTATCTGATTTCTGATAAGTTATCCTAAAGCCCATATGGCTATATATACAATGTTTTTAATGAGTACCAATTTTCTGTTAAAAGGATACATATTATGAAAGAGATGATGCCCAAAAAAAAGGTTTTTGAGACGCCGATCCTGTTCGTCCACGGGGCCTGGCACGGCGATTGGTGCTGGCAAAACTTCATGGAATATTTTTCAAAGGCGGGTTTTTCCTGCTATGCCCTCGAACTACCCGGCCACGGGGAGAGGAGGGAGGAGGCGGGGCTGAAGGGAAAGACGATGATGGACTACGTGAGGGAGATCGAGGCGACGAAAGGAAAAATCGGAAACCCAATTATTGTCGGTCACAGCATGGGGGGCTTTGCGACGATGAAGTACCTCGAACGAAACAAGGCCCCGGCGGCGGTGCTGGTTGCCCCGGCCACCTTTAGAAGACTCCCCACAATCACAATGATAAAGATGATCTTCCAGTATCCGATAGAGATGATCAGACTTACCCTCTTGATGCCGGTCAAGGTAAAGTCGGAAAAGATGTACAGGCATTTGTTCCTTTACAATGCCCCGAAAAAAGTATCTGAGGAGGGCTTTAAAAAGAGCGGTCCGGAGTCTTCCCTTGCCTTGTTGGGCCTGACCGTTCCCCTGGTATGGCTCAGGCCGAAGAGGGTCTCGTCTCCCGTTTTACTCCTTGCATCGGGGCACGACTACTTTTTCCCGCCGAGAAACGAGAGGAGGACCGCAAGGGCATATAAAGCCGATTTCAAACTCTACAAGGATATCGGCCACAACCTGATGACGGAAAACGGCTGGGAAGACGTGGCGGGAGATATTTTGGAATGGCTGAAGAAAAAGGTGAAATAGAGAACCGAATTTTTAATATTTTTAGGATAAAAAAATGAAGTTTGTCAAAAAAGCGGCGTTAGTCCTCCTTCTGATTATCGTTTTAGGTTTCGGGTACGCCATATGGTTCTTTTCGGGGGAGATCATAAGATTCGAGACAGCGACGATTGAGGAGAAGATCGCAGAGAAAAAATTTCACGACCTGGCCGACTATGGCGTTAAACCCGAGGAAATAGAGTTTACGACGCTCAAAGATCCGAAGGATGTGGACGGCGAAAAGCTAACGCTCAAGGGGTGGTTCATTCCAGGTAAGAGCAAAGAATCGCCCACATTTATCGTCCTTCACGGCCAGAACGACAACAGGATAGGCTCCCTAAAATATTCAGGGATGCTCGCAAGGGCTGGATACAACGTCCTCGCCTACGACCACAGGTACCACGGTCTCTCAGAGGGAGATTTTTGCACCTTTGGCTATTACGAGAGTCATGACGTCTCATCCGCGGTAGACTACCTTGAGAAGCGCGGCGACTGTAATCTCGAGCAGCTCGGCGTCTTAGGGGAGTCGATGGGGGCGGCGATAGCCATCATGGCCGCCGCAAACGACGACAGGATAAAGCTCCTGATCGAGGATTCGAGCTACCCGTCGCTTCCGATAATAGTTTCGGACTACGCAAAGGCCCTCTACGGCCTACCGAGGTTCCCGATAGTCGACTCCGCCCTCCTTTTGGCGGGAATAAGGGCGCATTTCAAGCCGAGTGAAGTCGCCCCAATCCTGGCGATAAAAGAGGTTGTTGTGCCCACGCTTATACTACACTGCGATGGAGACCTCAACATAAAGCCGGAATACTCGACCGAGATGTACGATGCCGCAGGTGCCGAAGACAAGGAGATATACTTCTTCTCCGGCTGTACCCACACGATGGGCTACGAAGACTACACCGATATGTACGAGGAGCTTGTCCTGTCGTTCATCAAGAAGCGCTGGCCCTAAAAAAACTTCGGCCCCTATTGTTTCTCTGTCATTTAGTCGGATGGGAAGCGGAAGAAACTTGATGAGGAGAGAAGCTTAATCTAAAAGTAAGGGTGATGATCGGGGTAAAAAATAGGGTGTTGGTGATGGTGGAAAATCAGGCGGTGGTCCAAATGGATTACTGAACCAACAGGTGGTGGATCAAATGTTTATAGGGGCCAAAGGGCGGCGGGTTAAACGGATTGCGTGATCAAAAGCTTGTGGACAAAATGGTTGTCGGGGCCAACAGGTTTCGGGCCGAGGGGATGTTTGAGGTTCGGCCGGGGGTGAGAAGGATTGGAAATCGCTGGGGGACAAACGTGGTGATTGAAGTATTTGTGTCTTTTAAATGATGCGGCACTTCTCTCTCTCTCTCTCTCTCTCTGTCGGGGAGCTGACATTGCAGAATTGACGCCGGTATGAGGCGGTGCAGCGTATATACTCAAGATTCATCCGGTGGAGCTGTAAGGCCGCCGGGACAACGGCTGGCTGGATAAGCGGATTGTGTGACCGGAAGCGGGTTTAAATGACGGTCGGCTTATTTTCTTGTGTTCCAACGAGCGGCGGGACGGGGCGATGTTCGGGAGTCTGCTTCGGAAAATGAGCGGTTGGGCCTGGTCAGAAGAATTCGACCAAAGCCGCAGAGTCAGGACGGCCGGATGGGCGGCCATTAATGAAGCCCGTATCGTTCCATTATCGCCCTGTTGAAGCGGGGCCTGTAGATAAGCTCGAAGGTCTCCTCCTTTCCCGGAAAGAGGGCAATCGCCTGATTCTTCACCCCCTCCACGAGCCTCTGGGCCCTCTCGATGGGGAGGTCGCCCTGAAGGATGATGCTTATGGTGAGGTCGACCAAGGTCCTCAGCCTGTTGATCTTCTTCTGCTCCTCCCTTATCTCCTCCTTTGAGATCATGCTTCGTCCTCCCTAAATATCCCCGATGTAGACCTTTTTGTAATCCAAAGTCGATGAGGGAGGCCCATCCCCTGTGATAACGACGTCTTCAACCTCCCCGATGAAGAGGGTGTGGTCACCGGCGTCCAGAGTCTCCACTAACTTCAGCTCGAAGGCACAAAGGTAGTCGTTGAAGAGAGGCGCCCCCGACCTTCCCGCAATCACGTTGTCGCCGGAAAAGAGGCTCTTTTGATCTCCGGCCTTTATTCTCTTGAGGTCTGTCTCCCTCCCCTTCTGAACCACCATCAGGCCGAAGTGCACGTCGCCGTCCTTTTTGGATACTTCGGACAATTCCATGAGGATATTGTGGATGAAGCGCACCTTCTTTATCCCAACCATTATCCTTGGCGGATTGTAGGATACCTGAGAGACCCAGGACGCCACCATTGCGCACTTCGTCTCGCCGTCGTCCACGGTGACGACGTAAAGACCGTAGGTCAGTGAAGACAGTCCCTTTTTTAGCTTTTCGTCCATATTAAACAAAACAGGTTTTTAAAGGCCCCGATCTTGAAATTAAAAGGGTGTTCTATTTATTAAATCCTACTTCAAACCCTACTTCAAGACCGAAAACCACCTTACAAAAGGTCGGCCCCTTTGACACGGCACGAATCAGATGGCAGCCCGCTCTCCCTCTACTTTATCTCGGTGATGAATCCCGAGTGTCCGGCCTCCGAGAGAACCTCGGCGCCCTTCTCCGCGTCTTCCTTGGTGGGGAATTTCCCCGCCCGAACGCGGTAATAGGTCGACTCCGTGGTGACGAACTCCTCGATCCATACGTTTTCGATGTAACCCTTTATCGTCTCCGAAAGCCTCTCGGCATTCTCCCTGCTGGAGAACGAGCCGACCTGAATAGTGAAGTAAACCTTGTACTCGCCGGTGTTGTTGAGTTTGGGCGTATCGTCCGTTGTGGATTCGGGGGCGGTTGCTGTCTCCAATTCCTCGGTGGCCTCCCCGGCAAGCACCTCGACCCTTACCTTGATCGTCCCCGAGTGGATCATGTCGATAACCTTCGCCGAGGCGTATGATAGATCTATGACCCTCTCCTTGGCGAACGGGCCCCGGTCGTTGATCCTCACCGTTACCGACTTGTTGTTTTCAAGATTGGTGACGATGCACTTGGTTCCCATGGGAAGGCTCTTGTGGGCGGCAGTAAGCTCGTACATGTCGAATATCTCGCCGCTGGCGGTCTTTTTCCCGTGGAATTTCGGCCCGTACCAGGAAGCCATCCCCTCGAAGGTATCGACCACCTCCGCTGGTGGGATCTTTTCGGTCGTAATCGACACCTTATCCTCAGACGGAGGTATGTAGGTGTTATGCCTGCTCTTGACCCCCATATTGAAAAGCGAGCAGCCGGAGACGGGAAACAGAAAAATTATCGTCCAGATAAGGAAAGGCTTAAAGTTATTCATGATACTCATTCCTCAGAATAAAATGAAAATAATTCAAAGCCAGTCTATTTTTCAATACGCTCGAGAAATTCATGCAGTTTTTTTGTGTAACCTTTTCGCGCAGACCCCAACGTGTAGAATCTCGTTTGCCTCTTTCCATCCACCTCACTTTTCATGGTAAGGATTTCCTCGTGGGTGAAGAGATTAAGGGCATTCTTGATATTTATGCGAGACAGAGATTCCGGCCTAGTTATCTCGCCTCTGGTGAACATCTTTTCGCCGACCTTGGTTATTCGATTTACAAGGTCTTTTTCGCTCCTCTTTTTTCCCTCCAGATAGTCCGGAAGTGTAACGAGTGTTACAAGGTACGATTCGAGGTAATTCCTTATCAATCCGGTAAAGATGTAGAGCTTTTTCTCCATCCCTTTGTTTATCTTGAATTGGCCGTTCTTTTCTACGATAATATCGCTTTCCTTGAGGTATTCGAGGACCTGATTTACCCTCTCTACGTCCGTAAGCTCCATATCGTATATAAAGTCGTACTTGAAGAGTTTCCTCAGGTATGTGTAGTCTTCGGTGATCTGCTTCTTGGAAGAGCCCGCCTCCTGACGGGAGAGAATGGAGACTGAGATAAAGGCGGGCGGAAGGAGGAAGTGAAGCGTGGAGTTTTTGTAAAACTCGAGGTTGAGACGCTTTTCGTCCGGCACGAAAAAGACCTGCTCATAATCCTCCTCTTCATCATCCTGGTCATGCCTTACTATCTCTATCAACTTCTCTTCTATAAATGTCGAAAGGGTATCTCTTATCGCCGCCCGTGGATTGTTCAGGGCTTTTGTAATCCGGGCGCCGGTAAATCTCAGATAATCCAGCATGAAGTAGACCGTATCAATAAGCTCCTCCCAAAGTAGGGCGCCCTTGATATGAGACATAAAGGCCGCCGAGACAAGCTGGGAAGTCAGCACAATACTGACCTCGTTTATCGAGTGTACTATCTTGTATGCAAGGTTGTACTGCAGTTTTCTGAGATCCGTCTTCGTGATCTCGTCCGGGTTGTATCCCGATGAGATAAAGAAATCCTTCAGCGAGATAGGATCGTTGAAGTTTATAAAGACCGTACCGTAGCGTTTTTTTAAGACGCTTCTGCTCTTTATCATGGTCAAAAGGTTTTCCTTTTCCTTGTTTCCGCCGGACATCTCTTTTATGTAGGATTTTTCCTCCATGACCTTGTCATACCCGATGGAGACTGGAATAAATGAGATGTCATCGATATCCCCGGAGAAGAAGGCGTCTATGATTATAGAAAGCAGGCCGAGCTTTGGCATGACGAGCTTTCCGGTCCTGGACCTTCCCCCCTCTATGAAGTACTCGATACTGTATCCTTCGGATAGGATGGTCTTGACGTATGTGGAAAAGACGATTGGATAGAGGGGATCGCCCTTGAATGTCCTCCTTATGAAAAATGCGCCGGAACGCCTGAAAATATGTCCCATCGGAAAAAAAGTAAGATTTACACCCGCCGCTATATGCGGTGGCGTGAGGTTGTTGTGAAAGAATATCTGAGAGAGTATAAGATAGTCCATGTGGCTTTTATGACAAGGCATTATCACAAGGGAAGATTTCTTTGCGGCCTCGCGAACCTTTTTCAAGCCCTCCATGTCCACCTCTGTTCCGCTGTAGATATTGTTCCAGACCCAGGTGACGACGATGTCGAAGAGATAGATGTAGGTCATGTTGTAATCGGCGGCGATCTCCTCGAGATAAGATATGGCCTTCTTTCTGAACTTCTCTTTGGGAACGCCCGTGACTTCGGAAAGCTCCTCAATCTGTCTTTTGAACCTCTCGTCCCAAAGCACCATCTCAAAAAGCTCCAGACGATCCTTCAGGGCCGGCCCCTTGATTATCCTCTCCTCGTTTTCGATGTTGTCCAACAGCGCTCTTCTTAGATCGAAAGAGAGCTCCCCGCTTATGGCCTCACCCCTTTCTTCCAAGAACTCCTTCAAATTTATCGGGTCGCCTAATTTGATAAAGGCCTTTCTGTAGTACCTGAAAAATACTATTATGCGGCGAAGCAGGCCAGGCTCTTCCTTGGGGCCAAACATAATGTTAGTCAGGGTTCTCTTCATACTCAGAGGTCTTTTGTGAAATATAATGATGTGTGGGACGATGTAAATCGTCTTTTCCATTACCTTTTGAGACCTGAGCAGATATACCACCGGGTCATCTACCTCCTTTAATGCAAATCTCTTCAAAAGCCCGGTGGGGTTGCGCAAGAAAAGGATCGAGGATTTCCCCTCTTCGGTCATTCTGCGGACGTAGTCGGTACGGTAGGGATTTGGCTGTTCCTGACGCTCGATGAATGCATAGAATTTTGAAAGAAGGATACGAAAGACCGATTTCAGGGGCTGGAACCAAATCATGTTGATGAAATTGCCGAAGATTGGGTAGGGCAGGCCCTCTGACTTATAGCGATGGTGGAAAAAGAGAAAATCGAGGGAGGACCTGTTCTTCTGGGCGTAGATTATCGTCCCCTTATTTGAAAGCTCCCTGATGGTTTTCAAGTCCTCATCAAGGATTGATACTTTATTCGCAAAACACTTAAATATTAGAGAAATTAGATAGCTGCTGCTCTCGCCGAAATAGGATGTATAATAATTAAGGCGGTTGCCAAGCAACATCATCATAAAGGAATTGAATTTCTCTCTGATGCTCTCTTTCTTTATTTTCTCTTTCATGACATCCTTAAAGAAAAAATTGGTTGTCTTTTAAGCAAAAAGTAGAAAAGATTGCAACATTACGCTAACACCAAAATGGTTGAAAGTCAAGGCCAATGGATGTTCCTGATTTTTTGAATAATGAGGGGGATTGAATCCTTAACGATTTGTAAAAAAAGCAAATTAAATTTATAATAACATTTAAGTTGAGAGACGGTCTGTATACTCCATGAAATAAATCAATGAAGTTCTTGAATTTTTGAAAAATTATATCAAAATATTTTTTCTTTACAAGACAAAAGAGATATTGTTATAATCTAAAAAATCCAAAGGAGTCAAAAATGAGAAGTGACAAGATGAAAAGGGGGCTGGAGAAGGCGCCTCACCGTTCGTTATTCAAGGCAATGGGTTATACGGACAGCGAGATAGCTCGTCCGATGGTTGGTGTAGTGAATTCCCATAACGAGATTATTCCCGGCCACATTCATCTTGACACGATAGCAGATGCGGTAAAGGCGGGCGTGAGGCTTGCGGGGGGAACACCGATAGAATTTCCCACAATCGGGGTATGCGACGGCATCGCGATGAACCACGAGGGTATGAAGTATTCACTGGCGAGCAGGGAGCTGATAGCCGACTCCATCGAGGTTATGGCTATGGCCCACCCCTTTGACGGGATGGTCATGGTCACAAACTGCGACAAGATAATCCCTGGGATGCTGATGGCGACGCTGAGGTTGAATATTCCAACAATTGTGGTCAGCGGCGGACCTATGATGGCAGGGATTTACAACGGAGTGGAAGTAGACTTGATAACCGTCTTCGAGGGTGTGGGGAGATTAAAGACGGGATCGATGTCTGAAGACGAGCTTGTCGGTCTCGAGAACAGCGCCTGCCCCGGATGCGGATCGTGCGCCGGCATGTTTACGGCAAACTCCATGAACTGCCTGACCGAGGCAATCGGGCTGGGCCTTCCGGGAAACGGCACGACCCCAGCAGTTAATGCCGCGAGGGTGAGGCTCGCAAAAGAGGCGGGAAGGAGCGTCATGAAGCTCATCGAGAAGAAGATTCTCCCAAGGGACATAGTAAACGAGAGATCGTTGATGAACGCCATAGCGGTTGACATGGCCTTGGGGTGCTCTACAAACACGGTTTTGCACCTCCCCGCGGTATCGAGGGAGGCCGGAATCGAGCTCAATCTCGACCTCTTCGACCAGATAAGCAGAAAGACCCCGCACCTCGTCCACCTGTCACCCGGAGGCCCACACCATCTACAGGACCTGTACAGGGCCGGGGGGATTCAGGCCGTGCTCTCCGTGCTTAATAGGGCCGGGATGATAGATGGCGACGTCATTACGGCAAACGGATTTACCGTTTCCCACAACATAGATGGAGTCGAGGTGGCGGATAAGAACGTGATACGGAATGTAAAAAATCCGTACAACAAGGAGGGGGGGATAGCGATCCTGAGGGGAAACCTGGCCCCGGACGGGGCCGTCGTAAAGCAGATCGCCGTGGATAAAAAGATGATGAAAAACACAGGTCCCGCAAGGGTGTTCGACTCAGAAGATGACGCCGCCAAGGCCATCCTGGACAAAAAGATCAAGAAGGGCGACGTAGTGGTCGTCAGATACGAGGGGCCGAAGGGCGGCCCCGGGATGAGGGAGATGCTCACCCCGACGTCGGTCATCGCCGGGATGGGGCTGGACAGGGACGTCGCCCTGATAACGGACGGCAGGTTTTCCGGCGGAACGAGGGGGGCAGCCATAGGGCACATTTCTCCCGAGGCGGCCGAGGGGGGAAACATAGCGCTCCTTCAGGAAGGCGACATCATAGAGATAGATATCCCAAAGAGGAAGTTGAACGTCAGGCTGACCGACGAGGAGCTGAACAAGAGGCGGGAGAAGTGGAAGCCCCCGGCTCCCAAGGTGACGACCGGCTACCTCGCCCGGTACGCCAAGATGGTTACATCGGCCTCGACCGGGGCGGTGTTCAAGGATTGAGGGGTCTGCCGCAAGTAGTGAAAAATTGTCGCCGGTGAACAGGCGGTTTTTATTAGATATTCTGGTGGTGAATTGCGTCATTTAGGAGAGCGGTTTTTGGTTCAGTTTCCTTTTTAATTTGAGCGACGAACGTTCACATTACTATTTTGATCATTCCATCCTACCGATTCAAGCTGGTCTCAATCTGCCCTCGTTCAATTTTGATACTGTTGTCTCGGCTTTAGTCCAATAACAATTTGCTATAACATATTGCCATAACAATTTGCCATAACGTTTTGATATTATGGGGGTTTTAATGAAAAAAGCGCTTCTGAATAAAAAATATTTTTTAATTTGGGCGGCGCTGTTTGTAATCGCCCTTGCCTCTATTCTCATCTTCTCCTGCACGGAGAGAGAGGGGGCCCTGCCCGAACCCCTCGAAACGGAGAGCGCCAACGGCCGGGAGCTCACAGGCGGCGGGGCGGCAGGGGGCGATTACGTAAAAACTACAGGCGATACGTCAAGGCTGGTACAGCCAACAGACATAGAATACCTGGGGGCCTTCAGGCTCCCGGACATCGTCGAGGGGGCCGATCCAGACCTCGCCTGGGAGTACGGCGGCGGCGCACTGACGTACCGGCCCACGGGCGACGCCTCAGGCCCCAAAGACGGCTTTCCAGGCTCGCTTTACGGCGTGGGCTTCGAGCCGTTGAGCCGGGTATCCGAGTTTGCTATCCCGGCCCCGGTAATATCCTCATTGAAAAATCCTGAAGAGCTGAACACGGCCGAGACCCTCCAGGGATTTTCGGACGTAGGCGGCGGCCACTTCGACGCCCTGACCGAGCTTCCCCGTGTGGGGCTTTGCTACCTCTCCATCCCGGAGACGGGGGAGAAGATCCACCTCTGCTGGGGACAGCACTTCCAAGACGAAGAGGGGGAGACGATCATTCCCTCCCACGCCTGGTTTGACCTGAACCTCAAATCCCCGAATACAATGGGCGCCTGGTGGATAGGAAACCAGTCCCTCTACAGCGTAGACAAATACATTTTCGAGATACCTAAGGAGTGGGCGGACAGATACGCCGGGGGGAGATACCTCGCCACCGGAAGATACAGGGACGGGGGCTGGTCCGGGAAGGGACCTTCGCTCTTCGCTTACGGCCCGTGGCTTTCGGGAAATCCCCCGGTAAACGGCGAGAGGCTGAAGGAAATACCGCTGATACTCTACTCCCACACGAGGGCCGACCCGTTTGACACGACGGATTTTCATTTAAACGGCTACCAGCACCCGGACGAGTGGGAGGGAGGCGCCTGGCTTAACACGGGGGACGGCAGGTCGGCGGTAATATTCGTAGGGACGAAGGGAACGGGAGAACGCTACTGGTACGGGTGGATGCACCCGGACGGCCCCGACAAGCCCTGCGTTGAGGACGAGATAACCGACATGGTGCTCTGCTTAAATGCCGACGGGACGCCCTGTCCCCCGGAGATCACCAAGGGGTGCTCCGGGCACAACGCCGACAGGGGTTGGTGGAGCACGGACTACAGCGCCCAGATCATCTTTTACGATCCGTCCGTTTTGGCTGAGGTGGCAGACGGCAAACTGGCACCCTATCAGCCTCAGCCCTACATCGTTTTGGATATTGACAAATATCTCTTCCTCCCCAATCCAACGGCCGATCCCTCGGTCACTGGGAAGGGCGCCCAGAGGAAGTACAGGATAGGCGGGACGGCCTACGACAGGGAGCGAGGCCACATTTACGTTATCGAGAGGTTCGCCGACGGAGTGAAGCCGGTGGTGCATGTCTTCAGAGTGAGGTGAGAGGAGGAGAGGACAAACACGCCCTCTAAGCTTGTAAGCGACCGGGCAATAAAACAGTAGATTGAATATTAAAATGCATCATCAATAGGAAGTTTGTCAATACCGCTTTTTATTGTTGGGAGGGGAAGTAGTTTTTGTTTTATGGGCGGGGATAAGAAATTGCGATGCAAAACGAATTAAATCCTTGCTAATCTCCATACCAAAGATACAAGGCCCACTCATTTAAAGCGGGCCTTTTCACATCACAAATCTCTTTCAAGACTGCCGAAGTCGACTATATTGATTGGCAGACACTGGAAACCGAACAACTTTTTCAGGAACAGCTCAGCGCCCGCCCGGGTGTTACTCCCTTTATATAGTTGCCGTTTTCGACGGTCAACACCCCGTTTGAAAATACCTTGTCGATTCCCAGGGGTTTTGAAGAACTGTTCTTCCGGGTTGTGGTGTCGGCGATCCTATCGGGGTCAAAGATCACAAGATCGGCGAAGTTTCCGGGCTTTATCGTTCCCCTGTCTTTGATCTTGAACCTCTCGGCGGATTTACCGGTCATTTTGTGTACGCATTCGGCCAGCGTCATCACACCCTTGTCCCTTGTGTATCTGCCGAGAAGTTTCGGGAATGCCCCGAAGGACGCCTGGTTTGGAACGCCGGTCGATCTCAGGATCGTGTCCGTTTCAAACATAACGAGTTCGTTGGACATCAGGCTCTCCAACATCTCCTCGTTTTCCTCGTCGCCCGTCAAGGCGTAAACGATCGCGAGGGTCTTTCCTTTGCTTTCTCTTACCAGCATGATAAAGACATCCACGGGGTCCATCCCCTCCATTTCCGCTATCTCCATGATGTTCAATCCGTTGTATTTTTCCCCTCCCTTGAAGGCGGAGTCCATCACCTGAATGTCGGAGTATTTCATGCCCACCAGCTTTATCGTCATGTTGAGCTCGAACCTCAGCTTCTTTATCGCCTTGGGGTCTTTCGAGTTCTTCTCAAAATCCTCGAGGAACCACGGGGGCAGGACGACATTTATGTAGCTGTTTCCTCCGAAAATGGGATACATGTCATACATCACGTCGAGTCCGTTCTTCCTCGCCTTTCTTACGATCTTTACCGCTTTTTTGGCCGTAGGCCAGGTTCTCTTCCCCGCGAAGACGAAATGGGAGATCTGAAGCCTTACACCTACCTTGGATGCTATTTTTATAATATGCTCAATCGCCTTGATGTTGTGGGCCTTCCCCCCCGGTATCAAGGCCGGTAGCAGGGGATATACGCTGGAGTATTTCGAGAGCGACTTTATGTGCACGGTCAAAATGCGATCCGCATCGGCGACGACCCCAGCAAGGGTTGTGAGCTCCTCGTCGGTTGAAAATATCCCCGGATGGTACTGAAGTCCGAACGACATGCCGAATGACCCCTCGTCGAAAGATTTTTTCGCTATCTTCACCATCCCCTTCAAGTCTTCGGGCGAAGGTTTCTTGACCTCGTCTCCGGTTGTCATAAGGTGCAGGGTGCCGTGACCGGTAAGCTGGGCGTTGTTAAAGAGGAGTTTTTTACCCGAGTTCAGGCAGTCGTTGTATTCAGAAATCCCCGTCCACTTGTAATCGATGGGGGTGTCGAGAAAGAACTCGGCGTATCTATTCAATTCGCCTTGGCTCTTTTTGTTGGTGGGGACCGGTGAAAAACCGCAGTTTCCGGTCACAACGGTCGTAACCCCTTGCTCCATCATGCAGTTTGCGAAATCCGTGTGGTTTTTCTGGGTAATTATCCAGTCGAAATGACTGTGGCAGTCGATAATGCCCGGGGATAGTGCCAGCCCCTTTAGATCAAAGGTTTCTTTTGCCTTCTTCTTGAGCAGATCCTTCGAATCGGTCGATGTGTCCGAGACAACTTCAACAATCCTATCTCCTTTTATAAGTATATGACCGGAGTAGGGCTCGGCACCCGTTCCATCCACTATCAGAGCATTCTTAATTAATAGATCAGACATGGTATAATCCTCCCTTTCAAAAGTATTAGAAAACAGCGTGAAGCATCGACGTCAATATTCAAGACAGCATATTTAGAATGTACTTGAAATGACAAGACTCGAGAATTTCCATTCTATCTAACGCACGGATTTCATGATCTGCTACCCCACCAGCGAGAAGACATAGGCAATTGTAATAACAACTGCGGCGATAAATCCGGCGGCTATTAAAATAAGCGGCAGGGCAATCGCCTTGAATCTGGTATAGCTGTTGTACTTGCGCTCATCGGTTAATATCGACTTCAGGTCGACCACCTGACTCACCTTTCTTCTGAACCATCCCAATGATTCCACACGGTGGTTTATTATCTTCTTGGAGGTTGAAATCCCGAAGTAGATATTTCCGAAAAGGGGTATTACCGATTCGTAGTTCAGGACGATAAGCCCCCCAGAGACGTCATGTATCGCGAGGTCTTCGCTGAATATGCTTCCGGCCCTCGCCTTGCCTATGACGATCCCGTTCAATACCACCGGCTTTCCTCTCAGGGGGCTTGCGTATGGATCGCACATGAGGTCAAAGACCGTGGTTTCCTCGGGCTTGGATATGGGTGGATACCTGTAGATCGCCTTCAGGAGCATCCCCATGCCGAATGTGACCAACATAATGGAAAACAGTTCCACCTTGAGGACGGTAAGTATAAGCCCGAAGAAGAGACCCATTATAGGGGCGAAGTATATCAAGACCTCGAGGAAGAACCTCCCGTAAAGCCTTCCCCTGTCCAGCTTGTGGCCCTCGAGGGTAACCTCGTCGAAGTTGAAGAGAGGGCTGATTCTCCTTTCGTCACACAGTTCCATCAGTCCCTTTATCCTCTTTCCGGTGAGGGGGTGGGTGGAGCCGAGCTGAACGATCTTCGACCAGGGGTTGTAGATGTCAAAGAGGAAGACCTTCGACACCCTCCTCGGATCGAATTCCACTATCTTCCTCGATTCGATGTCTTTTACCCCGGCCGCAACGCTCACGGCCGTGCCGACGTTGTCGGCGTTCTTGTAGTCCGTTATCCCCAGCGACCTGGTGCTGGCAAGAAGGCGCTTTGAGTTTAAGGTGTCGGGCTGCGTCGCGATTCCGTATGCGATCTTGACCAGTGCCGTGGCCAGGGTGTTCGGGTCGCCCGTCTCAACACCGGAGAAGTGATCGGCCAGGTACTCGCGTGTCCTTGAGAGGTAGAGGACGAAGTATGAACCTATCCACCAGAAAACAAGGGAGACAAGCCCTATAAGGGGGAAGGGGTTTTTACCCCTCGATCGAACCCTCGTGAATATGACGTAAACCTCATACAAAATCATAAGAAGCGTGTTGGCAATAGTCATCAAGATGAAATCGAGGTTTTTTATATGTCCCAGCTCGTGTCCGTATACGGCCGTTACCTCCTCAGGAGTCAGGTAATGAAAGAGTCCCTCCGACACGACGATCCTCGAGTTGCCGGGATACGAGCCGTAGCAGTACGCCGTGGGGTTGAGGTCGTCCACTATCCTCAACATCGGCACCTTTATCCCGTTTCGCTCGCACGCCTCCCTCAGGAACTTTGCCGTATGGGGACTCCTCATCTCCAGGTCTTCGATCTCGATAAACTTGAACTTGTAGAACCACTTGTGGATTTGATCTATTATCCAAGGGCTGATAAGCCAGGAGATGAAGCTGAAGACGACGGTCAAGAAAATCATTATCGGAGCGCCGATAAGCCCGGTAAAAAAGGTAACCAGAACGATTACAAAAAGAACGAAGGAGAGAAGAATGCCGAATGTGGCAAACGTTGCGAATATCAACCTTCCTTTCATGTAGTTTTCCTTTCTTAGAAATTCATCTAATTATATATTTTTTTACATTTTTGTCAAGAAGCCGCCGCCTATTTTGATTTATACGCTTAAAATTGTTATCCATTGTGAAATACCTTACGAATCTCCCTTATTTGCGCTTGTTTTATAGTCTCCTCTGTTCTATAATTGAAAATGAGATTTCTTATTTATTTGCCTGAAGGATTTAAGATTGAGTTCAATCAACGAAAGGGCGTATCTCGATATAGAAACTTCCTTTTACGGCCAGATTACCGTAATCGGGATTTTTATTGCCCCCGACAATTTCGTTCACTTAGTTGGCGATATGATCGAGGAATACACCATCATGAGGGCCCTCGACACCGCCGATGTGATAGTGACGTACAACGGCAGCCGCTTCGATATCCCGATTATAAAAAAGAGGTTGGGGCTCGATCTGAGGTCGTATTTCAAGTCCCACGACCTCATGTACGACTGTTGGAGACAGGGGCTTCACGGAGGGTTGAAGACGGTGGAGAAGAAGCTCGGCATAGGACGGGAGACGGAAGGTCTGTGCGGCAGGGACGCCCCGGTTCTCTGGGAAAGGTATATTAGAAGCGGTGACGAATCGGCCCTCGATCTCCTCCTGAGATACAACAGGGACGATGTGATGAACCTTCTCGTCCTGGAGGAGAGACTGAGGGGGCAAGAGACTGATGGGGAGACGGTCGGCCTTTTGAACGGGAGAGGCTCTCGATGACCGATAGAGGAGAGAAAACGAAATCCCCTAATGACCTTATGGATGTGATTAAGGTCAGGAGGAGCTATAGAAAATATGCCGGCGATCCGATACCGGGTGATAAGATAGGGTATTTGAAGGAGGTGGTTTTGGAGGGGGCTTCGGCCTTTGGGTTCAAAAGCCCCTTCTTTGTCTTCGTGACGAGGCCGGAAGGAAAAAAGCTCCTCAAAAGGGGGATATTCTCGGGCCTTATGGGGAAGGTGAATCCGTGGATCCTCACGACAAAGGCCTTTGGATTTGTCGTTTGCTGCGGTTATCCTGACAGCGCCGAAGTGTTGGAAGACAAGCATTTCTATCTCGCCGAGTGCTCGATCTTGATGGAGCTTTTGATGCTGGCTGCGGCGGAGGTCGGGGTAGGAACGTGCTGGATCGGCGGATTCGGCGAGGATGGAATAAAGAGGGCGCTCTCCATTCCTGATAACGCAAGGATCGTGGCGGTTACTCCACTGGGCTATCCCCCGGACAAGATAAAGGCTTCCTCCTTGGATTACATGGCGCGAAGTCTCGTCTCAAAGAGGAGAAAGCCCATGGAAAAGATCGTGACGATGATTTGAAGCCATATTATTACCTTAAAATATTATGATAGTGGGTGATCTGGTCAAGAATATCTGCGAGCCTTCGTCGTTTACGGATAAAGGGATAGAGGACGATATTTTAATGAAGGTGTTGGAGGCCGCAAGGCTCGCCCCTTCCGCGAACAACTCCCAGGTATGGCGGTTTTTCGTGGTGAAGGACCGCAGGGTTTTAAAGGCGCTTTTCGGGCTGTCAAAAAAGGCGTCTTTTGATTCGGCTCCGGTCATTATAGCCGCCTTTGCGGAGCCTTGGACGGTGGCAAGGAGGGGGAGAGAGCAACCCTTCTTCATGATAGACGTGCCGATCGACCTCTCCCACATTATACTTATGGCTAAAGAGCTCGGGATTTCCGCTTCAATCGAGTTCGAGTTTGACGAAACGAGGGTTGTCGAGCTGTTGAACCCACCCAAGAATTACCGGGCGGTGGCCCTTGTAGCCCTGGGTTACGCTGCCGATTTTCTCCCGAGGAAAAAGGTAGACCTTGAAGGTATGATCAGAGACGGATGATAAATGGATTACGCCCTCATTTGAAATATGACCGGCCATTTTAAATGGGAAACAATGCCATCGCCCGTTATTACACTGACCACAGACTTTGGATACAAGGATCCCTTTGTGGGGGTCATGAAGGGTGTTATCCTTAACATAAACCGCGATGCGGTGATAGTCGATCTCAATCACGGGGTCGCTCCTCAAGATTTGAGGGGAGGGGCCATCAGCATCCTCACAAGCTATCGCTTCTTTCCGGCGGGTACAATTCACGTCGTCGTTGTCGACCCTGGGGTTGGGACGATGAGACGACCCATTGCCGTGAAAACTGCCGACTATATTTTTGTTGGTCCTGACAACGGCGTCATCTCTTGGGCGATGACGGACAACGCCCCATATATAGTCAGAGAGATAAAGAACAGAGATTTCATGCTCGATGAGATTTCGTCGACGTTTCACGGCAGGGACATATTTTCGCCGACGGCTGCCCGCATAAGCCTGATGGGAGAATCGGGCGATTGGGAGATCATCGGCCCTAATGTGGCGGACCCGATTCTCATCCGATTCCCGGAGCCGAAAACCAAGGCCACCGAGATTATCGGTGAGATCGTTTACATCGACCGATTCGGAAATCTGATTACGAACATCCGCCCAAATATTGAGTCGGAGTATATCGAAGTAGTGATAGGCGATGCATACAGGATAAAAGTGGATGGATTATCCCGATCATATGAGGACGGCGATGGGCAAGGTCTTATACTGTTGGTCGGGAGTTCCGGCTTTCTGGAGATCGCAAAGAGGGGGGGGAGCGCGGAGAGGGTCGTGGGAGCCAAGATGGGTGAAAGGGTGAAGATTCTCTATGGAAGTGTAGGCTGAGGTTAGTCCTTGTTGACGGTCTGTATTTTTTACCTTGAATTGACGGATTGATCGCATGACCTAAAATATCGCGAAAAACATCTTGTTTTTGTTGTTGACAAAGGAAATGGAATTTGCTATATAAATACTTTATTTTTTTATAGAATTTCGGGGTGGAATATGGACAGGAAAGGTTCAGGGACCATAAATGCTCAAGATTTTGACTGCAGGATAGGAGAAGACACGGAGATAACGGGAAATATTACCGGGAACGAAAACATACTTATAAATGGTGAGATAACCGGAGATATTGACGTTAAGGCGTTGGTGTATGTAGGAGAGAACGGAAGGATAAAGGGAACGATCAAGGCGAATGACGTTGTAGTCGAGGGGAGAATAGAGGGGAGGCTCATAGTGCAAAATAAAATTGAGCTGACTGAAAGCGCTCATATCAACGCTGATATGGAGTGCGGAAAATTGGCGGTTACGGACGGTGCTTTCTACGAGGGGAAGGTCCATATGGAAGGGATAGAACAGATCAAGTAGAAATAGATGCGCTGTGGCATAAATTTCAAATTATCAACATACGGAATATAAGAATACAGAAAAATAAAGAATATAAATATTGCCGTATAAAATTTTTTTATTCATCAATGTAGGGGAGATATATATAGTTGTCCGCAAAAAGAAGGGTCTCAAGAAAAAAAACATTAAAAGAGCCAGATGAATTTATCACGTTATGGGAAAAAATATTCTATTTTTTAGAAGAGAATTCACGGGTATTTTACATCGCCGTTGTCGCACTAATTTCCCTATGCGTATGCGTAGTAGTTTTTTCGTTCTTCCATTTTAAACAACATAAAAAAGCAGAAATAGAAATAAGCCAGGCAATCGAAGACTACAGCCTCGCCAGGAGCGACGAGGACAAGCTCCTCGAAGTCCTCGATGATCTCAACTCCATTATCAAACATTATCCCTTATCCAATCAGAGAAAGTTTGCCTTTCTTTATCGCGGACACGTCCTTTACAACCTTGGGAGATACACCGAGGCCATGTCCGATTACAAGAAAGCCGAGAGAAAATTCAAAGGCCCAATGAAAAACGTGGTCATCGAGTCCATCGGCTTTACCCAAGAAAAATTGGAGGACTACGAAGAGGCGTCAAAGGCATATCTGAAAATCCTGAGCGATAAAAACGAGTCGAGCTATATAAACCTCATAAGGTCTCTCAGGGGTGAGGGGAAAGACGACGAAGCCGATAAATATTCGGAGAAATTTATGGAGCTCTTCCCCGATTCGTCGTACACGGAAATAGTTAAGGCCAAGATGGGCAAAGTTCCGGAAAAGACGGAAAACCTCAAAGAGGGAGAAGAGGAGGACGAAAAAGAGGGTGAAGAATAGTATGGCGGCTGAATCTGAAATGGTGTTGATGTCGGGTAACGAGGCGATAGCCCGGGGCGCCTACGAGAGCGGCGTTGTCTTTGCTTCCGCCTATCCGGGGACGCCTTCGACCGAAATACTCGAAAACATGAAGAACTACGATGGGGTCTACTCCGAGTGGTCGCCAAACGAAAAGGTCGCCCTGGAGGTGGGTGTGGGCGCCGCATATGCCGGAGCGAGGGCGCTGGTCGCCATGAAGCACGTGGGCGTCAATGTTGCCGCCGATCCCCTCTTTACCCTATCTTATACCGGAGTTAGGGGAGGGCTCGTCATAGTTTCGGCGGACGATCCGGAGCTCCACAGCTCCCAGAACGAGCAGGACAACAGGAACTACGCGAAGTTCGCAAAGATCCCGATGCTCGATCCGAGCGACAGTCAGGAGGCCAAGGACTTCGTTAGGCTCGCCTTCGATATATCGGAGAAGTTCGACACCCCCGTCTTCCTCAGAACCACAACGAGAATATCCCACTCGAAATCCCCCGTTAAAATTTCACCCGCAGACAGGGACAACGCCACAAAGGGTATAGCAGCGGTAAAGGACCCCGAGAAGCTCGTTATGCTTCCGAACAACGCCAGGAAGAGACACGTGGTGGTCGAAAAGCGCCTCGACGATCTGAGGGAGTTCGCAAACGATTTCACGGAAAACAGGATAGAGGAAGGGAAGGGGAAGACCGGGATAGTAACATCCGGTATATCGTATCAATACGCCAAGGAGCTGTTTCCCAATGCCCCCATCTTAAAGCTGGGGATGATCTACCCCCTTCCCGAGAAGATAATCAGGGAGTTCGTCAAGGACCTGGACGAGGTTGTGGTAATCGAGGAGCTCGATCCCTTCTTCGAGGAGCAGATTAAGGCGATGGGTATCGAGGCGAAGGGAAAGGAGTTCATACCGATATTGGGGGAGCTTAACCTCGATATAGTCGAATCGTCCGGGTTGATAGGGACTCAAGGCCCGAAGCTTAGGGAACCGGTCGAGATCGATCTCCCGAAGCTCCCGCCGAGGCCTCCCAACATGTGCCCCGGGTGTCCCCACAGAGGTGTCTTCTACGAATTATCAAAGAAGAAGGTGTTCGTAACGGGTGACATCGGGTGTTACACGCTGGCGTTTCTTCCGCCCTTGAGGTCAATCGACACTTGTCTCTGTATGGGGGCAAGCATAGGACATGCCATAGGGATGGACAAGGTCCTCTCGATGGCGGATCATGAAAAGGGCGAGGGGGGGGTGGTTGCGGTCATCGGCGATTCGACCTTCTTTCACTCCGGGATTACCGGCCTTATGGACGCGGCCTATAACAGGTCGGGGTCAACCATCATCATCCTCGACAACCGCACCACCGCCATGACGGGCGCCCAGGACAACCCAGGGACGGGAAGGACGCTTATGGGGGACGAGACAAACATCGTTGACGTCGAGGCACTGGCCAAGGCCCTCGGCATAAAGCGCTTATCCGTGATAGATCCCTACGACCTCGATAATACCTCCTTGGTCATATCGAATGAGCTTAAATCGAAGGAGACCTCCCTAATCATCTCCAGGGGGCCATGCGTCTTGCTTCGAGGGGCAAAGAGGGATAGTTGGAAACAACACACCATCGACGTCGATAAATGCACGGGGTGCAAGGCCTGCCTTAAGCTGGGATGCCCAGCCCTCGGTTGGGCGCCGGATGAGTTGAACTCCAAGGGGAAAGAGGGCAGGGCAGTCATAGATCGTTTGATATGTATAGGATGCGGTGTTTGCACCAATCTGTGCAAATTCGACGCTATTGTCACTTAAATAATATTTGCTTATTATAGATTTGTAAAAAATCTTTGAAGATTTTGTTGGACTATTTTCGATTATAATGTTATTTTAAGCGCTCATGTAGTTTTTTGGTGGTGAGGTTGCAAATGCATTGATGGTGGGGGTCGGTGGGCAGGGGTGCAGGGGTACAGGATGCTATTGTGATGGGAGATCGTGCGGTTTTAGACGGTGAGATTACAAATAGAGTGACGGCGGAAGTAGAGTTGGCAGGGTGCAATTATAATGGGAGCTCGTTAGGTTTTTGGGCGGCAAAGTTACAAATATATTGATGGCGGGAGTAGGGGGACAGGGCGTCATTATGGCATCCGATCTCCTCTCGGAAGTGCTCCTCAAGAGCGGTTTTGACGTGAAAAAGAGCGAGGTTCACGGAATGGCCCAGAGAGGGGGGAGTGTGGTCACCCACGTCAGGTTCGGCGATAAGGTCTTCTCTCCTCTGATAAAGAAGGAGAGCGCGGATATCCTCTTTTCGCTGGAACTTCTGGAAACCTTACGCTATATAGATTTTTTGAACAGAGATACCATAATTATCTTGAACGACTATCGCCTGAATCCCCCGTCTGTTTCTCTGGGCGTGGAGAAGTATCCCGAGGGGATATACGAATTGCTTGAACGCTCGTTTCCCAGGGTCTCCCTGATAAAGGGGCTCGAAATAGCGGAGAACCTCGGAAACGCGAAGGCTGTGGGCACAGTCGTCTTGGGGCACCTCTCAAACTACATAGACGTAACCGCCGATAAATGGATAGAGGTCATGAAGGATAGTTTGCCGAAAAAAATATTGGATATAAATTTGAAGGCCTTTGATGCAGGCAGGTCGGTGGAAAAGGTATCATAGACTGGAGGTCATCTTATGATATATAATAAAAAATTCGAGACACTTCCGAGAGTGGAGCTTGAAGCCCTTCAATTGAAAAGACTCCAGGATGTGGCCAAGAGGCTGTACGAGAGGGTGCCGTTCTCCAAGAAGGCGTTTGACGATGCCGGCATAAAACCGGATGACATTAAGGAATTAGGAGACCTCAAAAACCTACCTTTTACAAACAAATCGGATCTGAGAGACAACTATCCTTTCGGCCTCTTCACAGTGTCGATGGACGATATAGTCAGGATTCACGCCTCTTCGGGCACAACGGGAAAGCCCACGGTCGTCGGTTACACGAAAAACGATATAGATACATGGTCGGAGCTCATGGCCCGGACCCTGGCATCGGCCGGTGTAACCAAGGGGGACATTATACACAACGCCTACGGTTACGGGCTATTTACCGGCGGTCTCGGATTTCATTACGGGGCGGAGACCCTGGGGTCTTCGGTGATACCTATTTCGGGCGGCAATACGAAGAGACAGATAATGATCATGAAGGATTTCGGCCCGACGGTCTTGACGTGTACTCCTTCGTACGCCTTGCACCTTGCCGAGGTAGCAGAAGAAGTGGGCGTCGATTTCAAGGAGATGAAGCTCAAGATAGGCGTATTGGGAGCGGAGCCTTGGTCGAATAAGATGCGCTTAGAGATAGAGAAAAAGCTGAATATCGACGCCATTGACCTGTATGGCCTCTCAGAGATTATCGGGCCTGGCGTCTCCACGGAATGTTTGGAGGCTAAGGACGGACTGCACGTGTTCGAGGATCATTTTATTCCCGAAATAATCGACCCGAATACCGGGGAGACACTCCCCTACGGCGAAAAGGGGGAACTTGTCTTCACCACGATAACAAAGGAGGCCTTCCCTGTGATTCGCTATCGAACGAGGGACATCTCTTCCCTCAACCCGGAGCCTTGCAAGTGCGGCAGGACCCACGTGAGGATGGACAGGATAAGCGGCCGCACCGACGATATGCTTATAATTCGAGGGGTGAATGTCTTCCCCTCACAGATAGAGAGTGTCCTGCTTAACATCAAAGACGTGGAGCCTCATTACCAGTTGATCGTGGAGAGGGAAGGAGCCCTTGATATACTCGAGGTGAGGGTAGAGGTAAACGAGACCGTCTTCTCGGACGAGATAAAGGGATTGCAGAAGCTTGAGAGTGATATTGAAAAGGAGATCAAAGACCTCCTGGGCGTCAGCGTAACGATAAAGCTTGTGGAGCCGAAGACGATTCAGAGGAGCGAGGGGAAGGCCGTAAGGGTAATCGATAACCGTAAAATTTAGGGAGGTTCCCATGAAGGTTGAACAAATATCCGTCTTTTTGGAAAATAAATCGGGTAGACTGGCCGAGGTAACCAAGATATTGAGCGACGGCGGTGTAAACATCAGGGCCCTTTATTTGGCGGACGCCTCAGACTTTGGAGTTTTGAGGTTTATTGTAAATGATACAAAAAAGGCAAAGGAGGTATTACAGAAAAATAATTTTACCGTTGTCAAGACCGAAGTCATTGCCGTTGAGGTGCCCGACAGGCCGGGGGGGCTTGCGGAAATTCTCGAAATCTTGAAGAAAGATAATATTAATGTTGAATATATGTACGCTTTTGTGGAAAGATCGAGCGATAATGCTGTTATAGTCTTCAGGTTTGATGAGACAGATAAGGCAATAGATGTTTTGACTAAAAACAACATTACCGTACTTTCAGGTGAAAGAGTTTATTCACTTTAACTAACCAAGAATTCATTTAAGAGGTTTAAGTATGAAGCTAAGAAAAATTTTATTTTTGGGACTATTGCTGATGATTTCGGCGGGTCTCTTGGTGACTTCCTGCGAGAAGAAGCCCCCGCCGGAGCTGACCGCCGAGCCTTACGTGATAGGCGGTGTCTTCTCGGTAACGGGAAGTAACTCCTTTCTGGGAGAGCCTGAGAAAAAGTCGATGGAGCTTTACGCCGATATCGTCAACAAGGAAGGAGGGATAGACGGCCATCCAGTTGAGGTTGTCATCTACGATGACGAGGGTGATCCTACAAACTCCGTGACACTCGTAAAGAAGCTCATTGAAAAGGACAACGTCCTCGCGATCGTCGGGCCGAGCCTCTCGGGAAACACCCTGTCGGTAATCGACGTAATTGAAGAGAAGGAAGTTCCGCTGGTGTCATGCGCCGCGAGCATCAAGATTACCGATCCCGTCAAGAAGTGGGTTTTCAAGACTCCGCAGACGGACGTGATGGCCGTTCAGAAGATATACGAATACTTTAACGCCAACGGCATTAAGAAGATCGCAATAATAACGGTTTCGAATGGATACGGCGACAGCGGCAAAGAGCAGCTCAAGGCACAGGCGCCGGGCGCCGGCATTGAGATAGTTGCGGAAGAGTCTTTCGGCAGCGAAGATACTGATATGACCACTCAGCTTACGGTAATAAAGGGAACCGACGCCGAGGCGATCGTGTGCTGGGGCACAAACCCGGGGCCGGCGATCGTAGCCAAGAATATGGTACAACTCGATATAAAAACACCGCTCTTTCAGAGCCACGGGGTCGCGTCGCCCAAATTCTTGGAGATTGCCGGGGATGCCGCAAACGGGATAATCCTCCCCGCGGGAAAGATCATCGTTGCCGATCAGCTTCCGAAATCGGATCCGCAGCGTGATGTCCTTATGAACTACAAGGAGGTTTACGAGGAAACGTTCCCTGGATCTAAAGTATCCTCCTTCGGCGGACACGCCTGGGACGCAATGGCGATGATAACAGAGGCGTTGAAGACATCCGGAGCGGACAAGGCCAAGCTCAGGGATGAGATAGAGAAGACCACCAATTACATCGGCATCCACGGAATCTTTAACATGACCCCCGAAGACCACACAGGACTCAACATAGAGTCAGCCTTCGTCATGTTGAAGATTGAAAACGGCAACTGGGTAATAATAAAGTAAACTTGTCATCTAAATAGCAAAAAGAGGCTAAGCCTTTGTGTTTAGCCTCTTTTTGTATTCATCTTTTTTTATTTATGAGCATTTTTGACCAACTACTCCAGTTCCTAGTGAGCGGCGTGACCCAGGGGAGCATTTACGCGATCGTGGGACTGGGATTTACCATTATCTACAACTCCACCGAGATAATCAACTTCGCCCAGGGCGAGTTTGTTATGCTCGGGGCATTGTTTATGGTCACTTTTAATACCGCTTTGGGCTTTCCAATACCGTTATCATTCTTTTTATCCGTAATCGCTGTATTGATCGTAGGGATATTCATAGACCTTCTAATTATAAGGCCTGTAAGAAAACCCACCCACATATCTCTTATCATTATCACTATCGGAGCGTCTATATTCATCAAAGGAGTAGCGATGCTTGTGTGGAAAAAGGACTACCACGCGGCAACTCCTTTTTCCGGAGAGACGCCTATATCCATAGGGCCGGCGGCAATCACCCCTCAGGCACTATGGGTAATAGGAATTACATGTATCGTGCTCATACTTTTGCATATCTTTTTCGAATACACAGATACCGGAAAGGGGATGAGGGCAAGCGCCATCAACCCTAAGGCCGCGAGCCTTTTGGGGATAAATGTAAAGAGGATGGTACTGATCTCGTTCGCCCTTTCCGGCGCGCTTGGCGCCGTGGCCGGAATAATCATAGCCCCCATTACATTTGCGATCTACAATATGGGGACCATGCTCGGCCTCAAGGGCTTCTGCGGGGCGGTGATCGGAGGTCTTGGGAGCGTCCCCGGAGCCATAATCGGCGGTTTTGCCCTGGGCATCCTCGAATCCCTGGGCGCCGGCCTTATATCTTCCGCCTACAAGGACGCAATAGCGTTCGTCGTTCTGCTCATAGTCCTCTTTATGAGACCGACCGGAATTCTCGGCAAGGGCGAGATGAAAAGGGTTTAGGCTATGTCCGTCAAGCGTGATTATATATACATAGCGATCTTGATAGCCGTTGTTTCCTTGTTTCCCTTTTTCCTGACAAATGACTACTACCTGCACGTTCTGATTTTAATAGGTCTCCACACGATTATCGTGCTGGGTCTCAATATCCTCATGGGATATGCGGGGCAAATATCTCTGGGACACGCCGCCTTCTACGGTCTTGGGGCGTACACATCCGGGATACTCACGGCCCACTACAATTTTCATCCCGTTTTTGCGGCCCTGATTGCCCTTGTCTTTGTCGGCTCTGTCGCCTTTGTAGTGGGGATTCCGTCCCTGAAGCTCAGGGGTCACTATCTCGCCATGGCGACCCTCGGCTTCGGGATCATTGTCAGTATAATTTTTAACGAGATGAAGCTCCCAGCGAAGGGCACCGATTTGCCTATGGGCGGGCCGGAGGGAATCACCAATATACCGAAGCTATATTTCTTAAAGTTCAACTTCGGCCTCGACCACATCCTTCACCTGAAGCTGGGGGAATTGACGGGAATATCCCAGGTCGTGCCTAACCTGTATGCCTTTAATATCGTTTTTGATACGGACCTGAAATACTATTATGTGGTCTGGATATTTGCGGTCTTGATACTTATCGTAAGCAATAACATAATACACTCGAGGGTGGGGCGGGCCCTTCGGGCGCTTCACACATCTGAGACGGCGGCTTCTACGCTCGGGATAGACATTCAGAAATACAAGCTCTCAGCATTTGTATTGAGCGCCCTTTACGCCTCAATTGCCGGAAGCCTCTATGCCCACTTCATAGCGTCCGCCGGTCCAAGCTCGTTCGGCTTTCACAAGTCCATAATGCTCGTTGTGATGGTCGTCGTGGGGGGGATGGCAAGCATCTGGGGGTCGATCTTCGGCGCGGCGGTGATAACCATTCTACCGGAGTTCATTGATGTATTGAAAAATTTTGTGATAAAACTTCAGCCAGAGCTCTTCTACCTCTTCGAGGATTTTGATATAATCGTATACGGGCTTATATTAATGATAATTTTGATATTTATGCCGGAGGGCTTGACCAAAGGCATTGTCGATCGAGTAAAGGGCAGATTCTTTAAATGATCTTGAAAGTTATAAATCTCAGCATAAATTTCGGAGGCGTCAAGGCCCTGCAAAAGGTATCCTTCAGCGTCAGGGATGGGGAGGTAAAGGCTGTGATAGGTCCCAACGGCGCAGGGAAAACCACCCTCTTCAATCTTATTACAGGCATATTTCCGCCTACTAGCGGGAAGATATTATTAGATGACATCAGGATAGACGGCAGGAAATCAAATAAAATTGCCTCCATGGGAATTACCCGCACGTTTCAAAACCTCGAGATTTTCGACAACATGACGGTTCTGGAAAACGTAATGGTGGGAAGACACCTGAAATCAAGCTCAGGCTTTCTGGAATGCGCCTTCAGGGCACCCACGGCGGTGAAGGAAGAGCGGAAGATCGCCGAGACATCGCTTAAATACCTCGATTTTGTGGGATTGGAGCCGAGGGCAAACGATATATCAACATCTCTTCCTCTCGGCCATCAGCGTTATCTCGAGATTGCCAGGGCGCTTGCCTCGGAGCCGAGGTTGATCCTTCTCGACGAGCCGGCGGCGGGCCTCGACGAGAGGGAGACCGAAGACCTGCTGCAGCTAATCAGGAAAATCAGTGAGAACGGAATTACGGTCCTCCTTGTGGAGCACGATATGGGACTCACCATGGAGATCTCGGACGATATTATAGTTTTGGATCACGGGGAGCTGATAGCCGAGGGAACGCCGAGGGAGATACAATACAACAAGAACGTAATTGAGGCGTATCTGGGGGAAGATGTCGTTTTTACTTAAGATAAGAAACCTCTCCACCCACTACGGGAAGATCAGGGCGCTGGACGCCGTCTCCATGCACATTTGGGAGGGGGAGATAGTGTCACTGATAGGCGCCAACGGAGCCGGCAAGTCCACCCTCTTAAACAGCATCTCTGGGATTGTGGGCTTGTCTTCGGGGAGCATTGTCTTCAACGACAGGGAGATATCTAAGAGAAAACCGGAGGAGATCGTGAACCTGGGGATTTCCCAGGTGCCCGAGGGAAGACAGATATTCGACTCATTTACGGTCTACGACAATATAATGCTCGGGGCTTATCTCAGGCGAAAGAGTAAGGAGAAAAAGGAGATCCAGAAAAACCTGAGGGATATCTTCGATCTATTTCCAATCCTTGAAGAGAGGAAAAAACAGAGGGCGGGGACGCTCTCCGGAGGGGAGCAGCAGATGCTTGCCATAGCGAGGGGCCTTATGGCCAAGCCGAGGCTTCTCATGCTCGACGAGCCTTCCCTTGGCCTTGCCCCGAAGATCACGACGGAGATAATGAACGTAATAAAGGATCTCAAGAACAATAACCTGACCATCTTGCTTGTAGAGCAGAACGCCAGGGCCGCCCTCAAGATATCGGACAGGGGTTACGTTTTCGAGACCGGAAATGTCTTGCTGGAGGGCAGGGGGGAAGAGCTCCTCCTTGACGGTGACGTAAAGAGGGCGTACCTTGGGAGGGACTACAAAGAATTCTGGGAATGATATATTTCGGAGTGATATATGGGCATATATAATCGCCGCTACGAGACCCTATCCAAAGGGGAGATCGAGCAGATACAGATCGAGCGCCTGAAAAACACGGTGGAGAGGGTGTTCAAGAACGTCTCCTTCTACCAAAACAAGATGAAGACGAGGGACATAACACCCAAGGATATCGTTGAGCTGAAGGATATCGAAAAGTTGGGGTTCACGACGAGAGAGGATTTGAGCTACAATTACCCCTACGGATTGTTTGCGGTTCCCCTCAAGGATATAGTCAGGATAAACTCCACCTCCGGGATAACCGGAAAGCCGACCGTTGTGGGCTATACCAAGACCGACCTCGGATTGTGGGTGGAGCTCCTCTCGAGGCTCTACGTGGCGTCGGGGGTTACGGCAAACGATATAGTCCAGTTGTCTTTCGTTTACGGCCTTGCGAACTGGGGCAGGAGCATGAGGGTTGCGGCGGAGAATATCGAGGCTTCCGTGATCCCGATGAGCGCAATGAGCCATGAAAAGGAAGTCATGATAATGTCCGACTACAAGACAACGTGTATAGTATCTACTCCCTCAAGCCTGCTTCACGTTATCAAGCTGCTCCCGGAGATAGAGATCAAGCCGAAAGATTTTGCTCTGAAAAAGGGTATTCTCGTCTCCGAGTCGCTCTTGCCTGTGGACAGGGAAACCATCGAGAAGAAGCTTAAGATAAAGGTATCCACCGCATACGGCATTCCGGAGGCGATGGGTCCCGGAATTGCGTATGAGTGCGAAAAGGGGAGAATGCACATTGCCGAAGACCACTTTATAGTAGAGGTTATAGACCCGAAGACGGAAGAGGTCATGGGAAGAGGGGAGGAGGGCGAGCTGGTTGTGTCCACGATTACCACGAAGGCCTATCCGTTGATCAGGTTCAGGACGGGAGACATATCCACGATCCTGCCCGAGGATACTTGTCCGTGTGGAAGGAACCTGTTATCCATCGAGATACCGATGAAGAGGACCGACGATGTCCTCTCCGTTCGCGGCGTAAAGGTGTATCCATCACAGATTGAGAAAATTATTGCCGACAACCTGAAAGAGACTCCTCCCTTCGCCATAGTTCATCACAAGGTAAAGGAGCTTGACGAGATAGATATTTTTATTGTGGGCGTGGAGTCTCTATTTTCAGATGAAGTGAAAATCCTTGAGGCCATGATCTCTTCCATAAAGGATGATCTATTAGAGATACTTGGGATAAGGGCTGCGGTGAAGCTTGTCGAGCATATCACCATGGAGGAGATCAGAAAGAGCAACAAGGATGTCATTTTCTTTGATAACTTTGATAACAAATAGATCAATCCATTTATGAAATCAATTCTATAACATCTATATCATTCATTTTAAAAAAAAAGAGCGGTCTGTTTACATATATAACAAACCGCCCAATATCGTAAAATAGTCAAAGAGGGTTTACATATCGATTAATCAAATATTATATGCCCATACCATAAAATATGGTAGCGTCTGATAATTGATATTATGTAAACAAACGATTTTTCCTTTGATTATCCTCTTTTTCATCTATAAAATCTGCTGTTTTACTCCCTTTATGCGCTATCAATATTCGTCCGAGAAGTCATCATCCGACTCTCCTTCCCGAGAGTCTTCACCGCTCTTTATGAAGTCAACCACATCCATAAATGCCTCTTTGAAATTATCGATATCTTCCGGAAAGACCATTATCCTGAATCTATCCTGTTTCCCAAAATCCACCGACTTTGTCTCAGAAATAATGAGATACCTGTCGTTATTAACGTTCTCCTTGACGTCAAAGTAGTAGGTTCTCCTCCCTGCCTTTACCTTCTTGGTAAAGATCTCCTCTTTTCTTCTCTCTTCCACTTTCGTTCTCCTCTCTAATTTTCTCCTAAATAAGCCTTTTTAACGGCATCATTCTCCAAAAGGTTTTCTGATTTATCCTCCATAGCGATCCTGCCAGTTTCAAGGACGTAGCCCCTATTTGAGTTCTGAAGGGCCATCTTTGCGTTCTGCTCAACCAGCAATATCGTTGTCCCATTGACCTTGTTAATCTCACTTATTGTTTTAAAAATCTCCTTGACTATTAAGGGCGCAAGTCCAAGGGAGGGCTCGTCCAACAACAACAGCCTCGGATTGCTCATCAACGCCCTCGCTATCGCCAGCATCTGCTGTTCGCCACCTGAGAGGGTTCCTCCGAGTTGATTTTTTCGATCCTTCAGGATCGGGAAAATCCTAAAAAGGCGCTCGAAATCCGTCTTCAGCCTTGAATCCTTCTTCCTTAAATATGCTCCCATCCTTAGGTTTTCCATTACGGTAAGAAAGGGAAATATCCTCCTACCCTCAGGTACCTGAGAAAGCCCTTTGCTTACTATCATATCGGGAGGTGTCCTTTCGATGTTTATCCCTTCGAGGAGGATCTTCCCCTTTCTTGCGGGCGTGATGCCGCAAATGGTCATAAGGGTCGTCGACTTGCCCGCGCCGTTTGAACCTATCAGGGTGACTATCTCACCCTCACCTATTTTCATCGATATACCTTTTAAGGCCTCGATTTTTCCGTAATATGTATGTACGTCTATCAGTTGTAGCACTTTTAGTCTGTACCCAAATATGCCTTGATTACCGCGGGACTATTCTTTATCTCGATCGGATTTCCATCGGCGATCTTCTTACCGTATTCCAGGACAACGATTCGGTCTGAGATCTCCATTACCACCTTCATGTCATGCTCTATGATCAATACGGTGATCCCCATGTCCCTGATTCTTCTTATCAGATTCATGAGTTCGCCGGTCTCTTTCGGATTCATGCCCGCCGCCGGCTCATCCAAAAGGAGAAGCTTCGGCTCCGTCGCCAACGCCCTTGCGATCTCCAGACGTCTCTGAGCACCGTATGGAAGGTTTGAGGCGATCTCCATTATCGATCCCTCAAGTCCTACGAAGACTATATACTTTACGGCGCTTTTAAGTATATCCTTCTCCTCCAATTTCTGACTTCTCGTCCTGAGAACCGCCCCTGCGAAGTTCTTCTTAGATCGAGAATGTCTGCCTATCTTGACGTTGTTTAGAATTGTAAGGTTATTGAAGAGCCGTATATTCTGAAATGTCCTCGCAATACCGAGATAATTAATTGCATCCGGTTTCAACATCTTCTTTCTGGCAGAAATTACGCTCTGTTTCCCGTTCAGATTAAGCGAGATCTCGCCTTTCGTCGGTCTTGACAGGCCCGTCATGCAGTTGAATATTGTGGTCTTACCCGCCCCGTTGGGCCCTATCAGGGATAGTATCTCCCCCTCCTTTATTTCAAAGGATACATTGTTGACCGCAACGACGCCGCCGTATAATTTTGTTAATGATTTTACGCTTAAAATCTCTTCCCGTTCCATCACTATCTTTGCAATCTAAACCAATTGACCCTGACCAAATAATCTATCCTTTACCTGATTTGAACTTGTAAAAGCTCTCGTTCATGGCGTCTATTATCGATTTGTCCCTTGATCCCATTTCTCTCTTGACCCTCGAAAGCGGAATCAATCCTGCGGGCTTAAACCGCATCATCACGATTAATATCACACCAAACACTAAAAACCTCGCTTGAACAAGATCGGGCCACGGATCAAGTAACTCCCTTACGACCTCCGTAAGGGAGGTCAGAACAAGCGCCCCGAGAATAACTCCCGGTATGCTTCCCATTCCACCCAAAACCACCATGCAGAGTATCAGGATAGACTCCCAAAATTTAAAGCTTTCCGGGCTCGTGAACATAAACCAGAATGCGAAGACGGACCCAGCCAATCCGCCGAAGGATGCGCTGATGGCGAATGCTATTACCTTATATTTCATGATGTTTATTCCGCTGCACTCGGCGGCGATCTCGTCTTCCCTGATTGCGAACCATGCCCTGCCGAGCCTGGAGTCTTCAAGGCGATTCATGATTATTATTGTAATTATTACTATAGATAATAGAATGTAGAAAAAAGGTGCGTCGCCAACTAATGTAAAACGTATCGGCTCTGCGAAAAAGTGTTTGGTCAGAGGATACATAAAAGCCAAATTCATGACAGGCTTATGATCCATTATGATCCCCATCGGTCCTCTGGTGAGCCACATTTCATTTATAATAATCAACTCCACCAGGGACGCAAATCCGAACGTCACAATGGCAAAATAGTCCCCCGTCAGGCGCAGGGTCGGTACGCCCAAAAGAATACCCCAGAGGGCGCCGTTAAGGGCGGCAATCGGCAGGATAAACCAGAAACTCGACAAAAATCCCCAAGGTGGGCCAAGTGTCCCTAAATGATACGTCATGGTTGCCGCGGTGTATGCCCCGATCGCATAGAAGCCTACATACCCAAGGTCTAAAAGTCCCGTGAAGCCGGGTATTATGTTGAGTCCCAGGGCCAGCACCATATAAAGCATAACCGAGATAAAAGTATGTATTACGTACTTATTTGGGATGAAGACCGGTATGAAAAAGGCAAGCACAAACAGCACGACGTAGAAATATTTGACATTCTCTGAAAAAATAGCAGAAAATTTCTCTTTGTCTTTAAATGGACTGTATCTGGGTATCCTCTTTAACATTCTCTACACCTTCACAGTTTGTTTCCTGCCTAAAATTCCGGATGGCCTGAAAACAATCACGAGTATCATAACGGCGTAGGCAATTCCGTCCCTGTATGGAGAGGAGATGTAACCGGCCCCAAATGTCTCGGCGATTCCGAGGACAAAGCCTCCCAGCATAGCCCCCGGGACATTTCCTATTCCCCCGAGAACGGCCGCCGCAAACGCCTTTACGCCCGCGACATAGCCGATTGTGTGTTTAATGATGTTGTAATACAGTCCCGCAAGTATGCCCGCTACGGCTCCAAGAGACGATCCAACGGCAAAGGTAAAGGTAATCACGCGATTTACGTTTATGCCCATGAGGGAGGCGGTTGTTTTATCCTGTGCACATGCGCGCATTGCGGTCCCGATCTTGGTCCTTGTGATCAAAAGATGAAGACCCAGCATCAGAAAAACCGTAATAAAAAAAATGTTGTATTGCAAAAGGGATATGTTCGCATTGCCGTGTATCGTGATAATAGGGGATTGAAAAAAGTCGGGCAATGTTTGTTCGGGAAATGATTTGGGGATCCCCCCCCAAATAATCAGTGCCAAATTCTGCAGAAAAAGGGATGCCCCTATGGCCGTTATAAGGGCCGCAAGGCGTGGGGCGTTTCTTAAGGGGCGATATGCGACAAACTCAAGAAGTATCCCCAAAAGCATACAGGTGAAAATACTCAACAATACCGCAATCGGAAACGGTAGATGCAGCATGACATAAAACGTAAAGGCCATATATGCGCCCAGCATGTAAATCTCGCCGTGGGCGAAATTGATGAGCTCAATGATGCCGTATACCATGGTATAGCCAACCGCTATTAGGGCATAGATTCCGCCGATATTTATACCGTTTATCAGCTGCTCTATAGCATAGTCGATACCTAGTTTAAAATTGCCTATAAGTTGATCAAAGACCATTCCCATTCATCTTCCTTCTCATAAATTGGGGGAGGGCTCTGATTTAGCCCTCCCCCACCCTCGATGATATAAATCTAAAAGATCTAAAACATCTGTTTTTCGGCTGCTACAAACTCCCCCGCTTTAATAATGCTTACGTAGGCAGGTTTCAGGCAGTCGCCGTTTTCGTCAAAAAAGGTGACTCCGGTGATTCCCTTGTAACCCTTTTCTTCAGTGTTCATTCCGGCAAGGCATTCGCGAATCTTGGCGCGGTCGGCACCGCACTCCTCTATGGCCTTTGCGATTATGCCTACAGCGTCATAGCCGTTGGCGGCCATCCAGTCAGGAGTCATGCCGTCGTACTTTGCCTCGAAATCCTTTTTAAACTTCAGGGCCTCACCGCCGGCGGCTTCATATACGAAGGGAGAGCTTGCAATGAATCCTTCAGAGGCTTCCTTGCCCGCAATCTCGATAAGCTCAGGATTGTTGAGTCCGTCAGCCCCCATGAACTGAGAAGTGAGACCAAGCTTTTTAGCCTGATTTAAAATTAATCCGCCCTGCTGATAGTATCCGGCAATAAAAATGCCGTCCGGTGCAAGATGCTTGAACTTGGTGAGCTGCGGGGTGAAGTCAACCGTATCCTTCACGTAAGACTCGACTCCGACAACTTCAAGGCCTACCTCTTCCGCGCCCTTTTTAAACGCCTCCATAAGGCCGATGGCGTAATCGTTGTTCTCGTGGAACACGGCTACGGTATTGAGTCCCAGAACCTCCTTGGCATACTTGGCTATGAATTCGCCCTGGAAATCGTCCCTGTATACATCCCTGAACATCCACTCGCTCTTTTTACATACGTCCACATTGGTGGCCGTCGGCGATACGGCTGGCAGTCCCGCGTCTTTGTAGTAGGGAAGGGCCGCCAAGGTAGCGGAGCTGCATACGTGACCGATAACTGCCAAAATTTCTTTGTCGCTCGCAAATTTCTGGGCAATAGTCGCGGCCTCTTTCGGATCGCAGAGCTCATCGCCCACAACAAGTTCGAGCATCCTTCCGTTAATACCGCCTGCTTCGTTGATTTCCTCGATCTTCATCATTATGCCGTTTCTGATGATTTCGCCGTATGCTGCGGCGTCACCGGACATGGGCCCGGCAAAGCCGATCTTGATCGGACCGGTTGCCTCTTCGGGTCCGGTGGCCGGTTCCGGTTTTTTCTCGCAGGCCGCAAAAATAAGCGCGGACGATATTGCGAGGATCGAAATAAAAATCAGAAGTCTAAAATTCAACAGTTTCTTCATATTTTATCCTCCATTAAAGGGAAAAAACTGACCTCTTAATGACTAATTCTAATCAAAAAATGAAATTTGTCAAGGATTAATTCGTACAAATATATCATATATGTCTGGAGAAATCAATCTCTTTTTCTGAAGAAAACCTTTATGGGCGTTCCTGAAAAACCGTAGCGTTCTCGAAGACGATTTACTATATACCTCTCGTATGAAGGTTTTATCCCCTTCGGGTTATTGGTAAAAATGACAAACCTCGGGGGTGATTTCCCGACCTGTGTAATATAGTAAAGCTTCACTTCCCGGCCCCTGTGAAAGGGCGGTGAGTGCTCCTTTTTGACCGTTTCAAAAAATGAGTTCAACTCGGCCGTTACGATACGCTTTCCCCTCTCTTCAAAAACGGAATCCACGGCGGAAAATATTCTGTGAAGGTTCTTCCCGGTAACCGCGGAAATAAAAATCAGTGGGGCATAGGCGATCTGTTTCATGTCTTCAAGTATCGAAACTGCGTGCCTTCCCGCGGTCTCGTTGTCTTTCTCAATAAGGTCCCACTTGTTTACAAGGATGACCGCGCCCTTCCCCTTCTCGTGGACAAATCCCGCCACCCTCTTGTCCTGATCAGTCGCTCCCTCCAAAGCGTCCAGCATTATGAGGGCCACATCAGACCTGTCTATGCTCTTCAGCGATTCAACAACACTGAATCTCTCTACTATAAATGAGATCCTGCTCTTTCTCCTGATCCCCGCCGTATCGATAATTATATAAGGATTCCCGTCTTTGACTATCTTTGTATCAACGGAGTCTCTCGTGGTCCCCGGGACTTCGTCCACGAGAACCCTCTCATATCCCAAGAGCCTGTTGACAAGAGAGGACTTCCCCACGTTGGGCCTCCCCACCACGGCCACCCTTTTTATCCTTGGGTCTTGGTCTTCCGTTGCCTTTTCTGAAGTCAGGTGCTCGACAACATCATCCATTAACCCGCCTATCCCCAGCTTGTGCTGTGCCGAGACGGGATAGAGATTATCAACGCCCAGCCCGTAGAACTCGTAGAGGTCGCCTTCCTGTCTCGGGCCGTCTATCTTGTTTACAACCGGAAACACCGGTTTTCCCGATCTTCTCAGAATACCAAAGACATCACTGTCGTTGGGGTGGAGCCCCTCCCTGCCGTCCATAAGGAAAAGCACAACATCCGCTTCTTCCACGGCAAGCCTGGCCATCGTATCCACTCCCTTCTCGATAACCGTTTCTGTCTTGGGCAAAAGCCCCCCCGTGTCCATCAGGATATACACGCAATCATCCCAGGATGCCTCTGCGTATATCCTGTCCCTGGTGACCCCGGGGATGTCCTCTACGATGGCCCTTTTGCTCCCCAAAAGTCTGTTGAAGAGGGTCGATTTACCAACGTTCGGCCTTCCCACGATCGCAAGTATCTTTTTTCGCTGAGCTGTCATCTATCTGTACCCCATTTTCTTTATCCCGTCTTCCCTCTTCGACCAGTCCTTCAACACCTTTACCCTGACATCCAAAAAGACCTTTGTTTCAAAAAACAGCTCCAGGTCTTCCCTCGCCTTTGTCCCTATCTTTTTAATCATCGCTCCCCCCTTTCCTATCACGATCCCCTTTTGTGACTCCTTCTCCACATAGATTAAGGCGGAGATTGAAAGAAGTCCCCCGTCCTCTCTTTCGATATCCTCGGAAAATTGCTCGACGACGACGGCCGTCGAGTATGGTATCTCCTGCTTTGTAAGCTGAAATACCTTCTCCCTTATGATCTCTTCAGCTATGAACCGCTCGCTCTGATCGGTGAGGTCGTCATCGGGAAAGAGGTGCGGGGATTCGGGAAGAAGTCTTAGAATCTCCGATTTAAACTCAACTATCCCGTCCCCGCTAAGGGCGGAAATCGGAACGATGACATCGAAGATGGAAAGCGTGTCGACCCACTCCATTATGGGGAGAACCGCCGATTTTGAGATCGTGTCTATCTTGTTGATGAGGAGTATCCTGGGCGGCCCCTGACCCGAAAGGCCCTTGATCATCTCAACGTCGATCGGATGAAGAAGCTTGTCTTCCGATATGTCCTCGTCGTGTTCGAGCTTCCTCTCCAATTCCCTTGACACGTCTATCATCAGAACCAGTATGTCCGAGTCGACCGCGGCTTCTCTGGCGGTCCTGTTCATGAATTTATTGAGCGACTTTTCCCCCTTGTGTATGCCGGGGGTGTCGACAAAGATCATCTGGTTTTTGCCCTCCGTCAATATCCCCATGATCCTGTTTCGCGTCGTCTGGGGCTTGGGCGAGATGATGGACACCTTCTCGCTCAGGAGCCTGTTCATCAGCGTGGACTTTCCTACGTTCGTCCTCCCCATCAGGACTATGAAGCCGCACCTATATGCCATCGATTGCCACCTCTCCCTCTCTCAGTTTTTCATCCTGCATAACCTTTAGACCTTTAAGCTTGTATTCCCGTTTCAGGTTGATAATGTTAATCTTGTTGTTCCCGACGGCTGTCGATATGCGGCTCGGGTTTACCCTTATTGTAAGGGGATCGGGGATGAATCTCAATTCCCCAACCGCAGATGACATCCTGTCATACATGATAGATTCCAAAACCAATGCCCCGATGGATGGATGATACGGCCCCGAGATTACGCTCTCCTCGAGCTCCTTTGAAGGCTTCAGGCCAATCCTTATTATAGGGATCGACTCCCCGTCAAACAGTAGAACCAGCTTCTTCAGGATCGAAATCATGTCGTCAATGGAGGCGGGTTGATACTTGCCCGCCCTGTAAAGCCTCTCCAGCTCGGTTCCCTTTACGACCAAGGTCGGGTAGATCCTCACCCCATCGGGCTTTAACTCCGCCACCTTTCTGCCCGTGTATAGGACCGTCTCCTCGGTGTCCCCAGGAAGACCGGGCATCATCTGGGCTATCCAGGAAAGGGGATATTTGGAAATGAGCTCGACCGCCCTGATCGTGTCCTCGGCAGTGTGTCCCCTGTTTGCATTTTTCAAGATTTCATCCACCATTGACTGCACGCCGATCTCGACCGTCCTGACCCCATGAGACAAGAGATTTTCGAGCACCCTCTCGCTTATAGAGTCGGGGCGGGTGGAGAGTCTAAGGCAATCGACAAGCCCCTTTTCTATCAGGTCGAAGCCCGCCTTGAGAAGCTCATTTTGCCTCTTCATCGAAAGCGAGGTGAAGCTCCCCCCGAAATAGGCAAGCTCCACCTCATCTTCCCAATCCGGTCTCGTGTCGAGGTAGCCGTTTACGGTGTCGTATATCGTCTTTGCGTTTACCTTGTTCGATCTGAATCCGGTCACCTCTTTCTGATCGCAAAAGACACAAAGATGGGGGCACCCCGCATTCGGAATAAATATCGGTATGATAAATCTCTTGAGACGCTTCATTCTTCAATATCGAGGGCGGAGGATGCGGCGGCCATCTCCGCCTCCTTTTTGCTCCTCCCCTCCCCCCTTCCCTTTTCCACTCCGTCTATATAAACCGCTACGACAAATTTCCTCTTGTGATCAGGCCCCTCTTCCGATATCACCTCGTATTTCGGGAGGTCGCCCGATTCCTTCTGCACGATCTCTTGGAGCACCGACTTTGCGTTTTTGGGGTCGTGGTCGTCATCGACTATCAAGACGCTCTGAAACTCGCTTTTTACAAAAGATTCGCAAGCTTCGTATCCACCGTCCAAAAAGATGGCACCGACAAGGGACTCGTAGGCGCCGGAGAGTATCGAGGGTTTTGTCCTGCCGCCCTGAGAAGCCTCTCCCTTGCCCAAAACGATGTATTCCCCAAGACCAAGCGATTCGGCCTTCGCAAAAAGGGTCTGATCGTCCACCAAGCCCGACCTTACCTGTGTAAGCCACCCCTCGTCCCTATCGGGATAAAGCTCGAAGAGCGCCTTTGCGATCACAAGGTCAAGAATCGCGTCCCCGACGAACTCCAGCCTCTCGTTTCCAAAGACATCCTCCCCTTTCACATAAGAGCTGTGTGTGAGGGAAAGCCTCAGGAGGTCCTTGTCCCTGAAGGTGTATTTAATCATATCTTCCAGTTCTTTAAGCTCTTTCTCCATAAAGCCCGTCCCTTGAGACACTCTCTATTTTTACATCAAAAAAACGGTTTGTCTCCTCCGGTTTCCCCCGAAAGGAGACCTTCAGGTAGTTCTCCGATTTTCCAGTAAGGAGCCCGTCCAAACACCTCTCCCCGAGGACGGTGAGCATTTTTCCGACGGCCGACCCCATATATCTCGATCTCATCTCCGCGTCCAGCCCCTTCAGGCGCCTGACCCTCTCCCTCTTTATATCGCCCCTGACCTGCCCCCTCATCTTTGATGCGGGAGTCTTTGGCCTTAAGGAGTATGGAAAGACGTGAAGGTACGTTGCGGGAATCTCCCTTAGCGTCTTAATTGTGTTTTCAAACTGCTCCTCTCCCTCTCCCGGAAAACCGACCATCACGTCGACGCCGAGGGACGGGGCGATCCCGCCTCGGCTTTCCGAAAAAGCGCTCACGGCCTCGTTCACCCTCTCGATAAAATGGTCGGGGGTATAAGGCCTTCCCATCGCCTTCAGGATGGAATTGTCGCCGCTCTGGAGAGGGACGTGGAGATGCGGAGCGACCTTTTTCGACTCCGAGATTACCGATACGAGATCCGTCGTCAGATCAACAGGCTCGATGGAGCTCAGCCTTATCCTGATCGGCAAATCTTTCCTTACTATCGATTCGAGGAGGAAGGCCAGATTTACTCTCCCCCCCCCTCCCCTTTTCCCACCGTTGAGACCCGCCCCGTATCTGCCGAGGTTGATCCCCACAAGGACGATCTCCTTGTATCCCTTATCGACGAATCTCTCGATTCGATCGATGACCTCCCCCGTATCGACACTTCGCTCCCTCCCCCTGGCGTACGGCACGATGCAGTAGGTGCAGAAGGAGTCGCAGCCGTCCTGTATTTTCAAAAAGGCCCTCGTCCTCCCTTTGAATTCGGGGCCTGAATCGCTTTTTGCCGGGCTGCCGATAAGGGATGACACCGTATCGCAGATACTATCCACATCCCGTACCGGGTGTGCGGACGCCACCTCTCCCGCGGCCTCCATCTTCTCCGGGTGCACGGCGGCCCCGCATCCGATCACCATCACGGGCGTTCCCGGAATCTCCCTGTTCGCCCTCCTTATCGCCTGTCTTGATTGGTAATCGGCCTTCGACGTCACCGTGCATCCGTTTACGATGACGAGGTCTGAGGGATTGAGTCCGTGGTAAACCCGATAGCCCCTCTCAATCAATTTATCCGAGATCTCCACACTCTCCGTGTAGTTTACCTTGCACCCAAGCGTTACGATGGAGACCCTGTCCTTCACGCTTTTCTTCACGATATGAACCCACCCCCCAGGAGGGTGTCGTCTTTATAAATTGCGAGGATCTGTCCCGGAGCCGGCGCAAACCTGGGCTTGTCAAACCTTACCGTTACCCTGTCATGGTCTTCGATTATTGCAATGCCCAGCCCCGGAGACTGGTTGTATCGGATCATCCCGGAGACCCTGATCTGGTCATCTTTCGGCCTTATCCCCGACACCCAGCTGAAGTCCGTCGCCGTAACATCCCTCTCGAGCAAGGAATCCCTTTTCCCCACGACAACACTCCTTTCTTCTGCGTCTATCCTCATGACGTAGTAAGGTTCCTCGGAGGGTATCCCGATTCCCCTTCTCTGACCCACCGTGAAGTGATAGTAACCGTTGTGTTTTCCCAAAACCCTCCCCGAAGCGTCCACTATCTCCCCTCCCCCGTCGGCACCGCTTTTATCGATCTCCTTCTCAATGAAGTCCCTGTAGCTTTTATTTCCAATGTTGGAGATAAAACATATCTCCCTGCTCTCCAAAGGGATCGCCGGGAGCTTTATTTCCGATGAAATTTCCCTGACCCGGTCTTTTTTGAGCTCCCCCAGGGGAAAGATAACCCGGATCAGCTCTTCCTGGCCGAGCCGGGAGAGGAAGTAGGACTGATCCCTCTCCGTGTCGATCCCCTTCTTCAGCAGATACCCCCCTTGCGCTTCCACCGCCCTTGCGTAATGTCCGGTGGCGATGAATCTGAAACCTTCGTCTCTTGCAATGGATATGAGGTGGCCAAACTTGACGAACTTGTTGCAGAGTGCGCATGGAACAGGGGTCCTTCCCTTCAGGTACTCCTCAATAAAATATGAGACGACCCTTTTTTTAAATAGGTCGTGAATCCGAACCGTCTTGTGGGGAATGCCGATTGATTCTGCAACCCTCCCCGCTTGCTCCGCCGAGCGACCTCCTTTGCCCTCTCCCCCCTCGTCGAACATCTCGAACGTTACGCCCAAGAGGTCGTGCCCTTTCTCTTTAAGCAAATAAGCCGCCACCGATGAATCGACGCCGCCGCTCATGGCGACGATTGTCCTTATATTACCCTTCAATTTAATCGTAAAGCTCCCCTTCCCGCCGTACCATACGTTTTAATCCGCCGCTTTTTTTGACCCGTGATTGTTCCTGTAGTCCTCGATGGCCAGGCGAAGCGCGTCCTCGGCCATGTTCGAGCAGTGCATCTTTCTCTCTGGCAGCCCCCCGAGGTTATCCGCTACGTCGTTCTTGGTTACTGACAAGGCCTCGTCGAGCTTCTTGCCTAAGACGAGCTCCGTAAGCATGGAGGAGCTGGCCACCGCCGCCGCACAGCCGAAGGTCTTGAACTTGATGTCAGTGATCCTATCATCGACAACTTTAATATACAGCTCTATCGTATCGCCGCACTCAGGATTTCCCGCCCTGCCCACTCCGTCCGGATTTTCTATCTTGCCTACGTTAACCGGATTTTCAAAATATTCGATCACCTTCTTCGAGTACATCGCAAACTACCTGTTCAAATTAGTCTTAGATAACATGTTTTTGAATTTGTACTATTTAGCCCGTGACAAGGGAGACAGATCTCTCAACCTTTTAACTATTTTCGGGATCGTCTCAATAACATAGTCTATCTCTTCTTCGGTGTTTCCGCCGCCTAAGCTGAACCTTATCGTGCCCTGCCCTATTACCGGGTCCACACCCATCGCCTCGAGGACGTGGGAAAGAGAGATGTCGTCCGAGGCGCAGGCCGAGCCCGAAGAGACGCAGATGCCGTGAAGGTCGAGGTCTATCATGATCGACTCTCCCTCCACGTATGCGAAGCTCATATTAGACGTATTGGAAAGCCGATTGTCCAGGTCCCCGTTTATTTGAACATTGTCAATCCTCTCCAGAATCCCTGCCTCCAGCCTATCCCTCAGCCTTTTCAACATTTCGCCCTTTTTCTTCAGGCCGTTCTTTGCGATTTCGGCCGACGCCCCCAGCCCGACCACAGACGGCACGTTCACCGTCCCCGCCCTCATGTTAAACTCGTGGTGTCCACCGTGGATTATGGGGGTGGGCCTTGGATTCAGACCGCCGTTAACGTAGATTGCGCCTACCCCCTTGGGGGCGCCCATTTTGTGGCCGGCGATGGAGAGCATGTCGATCTTGTCCCTTTTTACGTCAACCGGGATTTTACCCACGGCCTGAACGGCGTCGGTGTGAAAAGCGATTCCGCGATCCCTGGCTATCTCCCCTATCGACGGAATGTCAAATAGAGTTCCCGTCTCGTTGTTGGCGTACATTATCGTTATAAGCCTGGTGTCTCCGATAATCGCCCTTTTGAGTTCATCGATATCGAGCCGGCCACTTTTGTCAACACCGAGGTAGGTTATATCAACGCCGTTGTCCTCGAGAAAACGGGTGGATTCGAGGACGGCCTTGTGCTCCACGGCGGACGTTATTACGTGCGACTTTTTCCCCTTCAATGATTGTATAAATCCCTTGATGGCGAAGTTGTCACTCTCCGATCCCCCGCTCGTAAAGATTACCTCGTTTGGTTCGGCGCCTATAAGCTCGGCGACCTTATCTCTCGCGTCCTCCACCGCTTCCATTGCATCCTGCCCCAGCGAGTGAACGCTCGAGGGGTTTCCGTATTCCACCGTGAAATACGGGAGCATCGCCTCCAGGACCTCGGGCAAAACGGGACCCGTGGCGTTATAATCCAAGTAAACCTTCTTTGTCATCCAGAATATCCCCCGTAACCCCTTTCTTCTTCGCCTCCTTGTAGAGGTCTTGAATCGTGACGGAATTCAAAAAGTCCTTGATCCTCGCTCCCAGCTCTGCCCAGAGCCACTGGGTTGTGCATTTGTGAGACCTTACGCAGCATGACTGTGCGTGAGCCCCGTCGTCAACACAGGCCACGGGGCTTATCGATTCCTCCACGACCTCGATAATCTCGCCGACCTTGATCTCCTCAGAGTTTCTGGCGAGGATGTAACCCCCGCCCGGACCCTTGATGCTCTTTACGATTTTCCCCTTTCTCATCTTAGAGAACAGCTGTTCAAGGTAGTTCAGCGAGATATCCTCCGCGTCGGATATCTCCTTTAGCGTAACTGGGCCGTCATCTCCGAGTATCATCAGCATAACCAGGGCCCTAACAGCGTATTGTCCTTTCGTTGTAAGTCTCATATCATTCTAAACAATCTGTATTTCCATGGCATGGGGAGGGCACACGGGGACGCACAGCTCGCACCCGCTGCACATGCCGGAATCAAAAGCCACCTCCATAGACACACGGTCTTTTATATGGAGCGATCCCGTGGGACAGATAGCGATGCAGGCACCGCAGTGGGTACAGCGTGCCTCGTCCCTTTTTATCTCCTGCTCGATCGGATCGATCGTAACGCCGTATTCCTTAAGGTACTCGATACCCCTCGTCATCTCGTCGTTGTCCCCATCCAGCTCCAGCACCATAAAGCTCTCCTGTTTGGGCAGCACGTCCGCCTTGTGGATATTTACGACAAGATCGTAGTTCTTTATCAAATGGTAGATAATAGGCTTGTCCCAGATCTCCTTCGAGAAGTGAAGCACTACCTCCTTTTTCATTGACTTCTCCAAAATAGATTTTTTCTTAATATATAGTACTTAACCTAAATTGTCAAGTATTTTTATTTTCAATGCTATTTTTTTTGTAAATTTTTTGAATTGGACGGTTTTAGAATAGCGTTTTTCTATGTATTGCTATATAATATCCAATATCCGATTTCATTTCCCTTTTAATGTCATGGAGGATTAGATTGAGAAAAGCTTACTTATTTGCCGGTATACTTTTTTTGAGTATATTCTTAATCATCGTAAGCGACATATCCGGGGAGACCATAACTAAAAAAACCATCACGATAAAGGTCCCTCCCGATCACGACAGCAACAAGGCCTTCAAGATGGAATTTACCGTACCTGAAAACATGACGGCCTTTGATCTGACCGTGTGGGGTGCGGAAAAAAGCTGGGGCATAGCCGCCGTCTCCGGCGAGAGCGGAGGTGAGATGGACGAGATATATAAATATTCACCCTCGTCCAATTCGTATGATGAACCTGTTCCGGACGCGGAGTCTACGGAAGAGATAGACAATTCTTTATCGACAACCGGCGGCGGCTTCGATGAATTCACAAGCGAAACCACTTCCCTTTCCAAGATTGTCCTCACTCCGGGAAGCTACGTAATCTGGACCTATGAAGGTGCAGGAAAGAGCATCGTGATAGAGTATTTCCTGGGGACGGGAAAGTAGGAGAGGATTTTATTTGCGGAACAAAAAAGACGGCTTCTTTTTGAAAGACGGTTGTCTGTCAATACAAGGTGGCTTCAGAGGCGTTTTAAGGATTAGCGGGGTCGATTACGTCTATTTAATCGCTTTCATCATACTTATTAATCGCCTCCATAACCTTGTCCGGGGGGAATGTCTCCAAACCCTTGAGATGTCTCCTGGATAGCTCGTAATATACAAGGGCGCCTTGTCTTATTCTTTCAGGGGGAACGGCCTTCCCCTCCTTTATCTTTCCGGGAATCCCTGTTACGAGGGACCCCTCCGGAACCACTGTTCCGGGGAGCACCACGCTTCCCGCCGCGATCACAGAATTGTCTCCTATCACGGCCCCGTCCAGAATTGTGGAGTTCATCCCAACGAGGACGTTGTTCCCTATCCTGCAGGCGTGGAGGACCGCCGAGTGACCCACGGTTACGTAGTCCCCCACCTCCGTTCCGTAAAAGGGCGTTGCGTGAATCACCGAATTGTCCTGAATGCTCGTGTACTCACCGACCGTAATGGAGTTGAAATCCGCCCTGATCGAGGCGCCCGGCCATACGCTCGAATTTTTGCCGATCTTCACATCGCCCAGCAGCACCGCAGAAGGGTGAATATACACATCTTCAAATAAACTCACTTTCAAATCTCCTCTTTTATGATCCCTCTGATCTCCTTCAGGTCAGAGATTCCATTTTTAGTACAGTAATCTTCTATTTCGTCGATCACATTCGATATGACCCCCGGGTCTACCAGGTTTGCGCTTCCCACCTGAACGGCCGCTGCCCCGGCCATGATGAACTCCAGGGCGTCCTTTCCGGATGTTATTCCGCCGATCCCGATGACCGGAATCTTAACCGCCCTCGCCGTTTCCCAGACGAACCTCAGTGCCACCGGCCTTATAGCGGGGCCCGAAAGTCCCGCCGTCACGTTCTTGAAATAGGGCCTTCGGGTTTCGACGTCAACGGCCATTCCCAAAAGGGTGTTTACGACGGAGACCGCCGCTGCCCCCGCCTCCTCCACCGCCTTGGCTATCGGTGCTATGTCGGTCACGTTGGGCGTCAATTTTGCGATCACAGGCTTTTGAGACGCCTCGACGACGGCGGAGGTTATCTCGGCCGAGATCTTCGGGTCCCTCCCGAAGGCTATTCCCCCCTCCTTGACGTTCGGGCAGGAGAGGTTGACCTCCAGAGCGTCCACCCGATCCTCGTTGAGAAAGGCGCCCGCTACATTAATGTAGCCGTCGATGTCGTCGCCGAAAATGTTTACTATAACACTCGTATCATATTTTTCAAGCTCCGGCAGGACTTCATCTATGAGCCTTTTCACGCCGATGTTCTGGAGGCCTATGGAGTTTAAGATCCCGGAAGGAGTCTCTATAATCCTCGGTTGGGGATTTCCCGACTTAGGCTTTGGAGATACCCCCTTTGTTATCAATGCGCCGATTTTTTCGAGGTCGATATAGTGAACAAGCTCGATGCCATAGCCCGCCGTCCCGGACGCGGCAAAGACCGGGTTTTTAAAATCGATCCCGAACATGTTTACTGAAAGGTCAACCATTGATTTGCCACCTAATCAATATCCTCAATATCCTTCCAGGAAAGCTCGTTGACGTCAAAGACCGGGCCGTCCTTGCATACGCGCTGATACTCCCCGCCGGCCCCCATGACAACGCACCCGAAGCAGAGTCCCGTTCCGCACCCCATCCTCTCCTCGTAGGAGACGTAGGAGGTAAAGCCCATTTCTCTGGAGAGTCTCTCAACCTCCCTCAACATCTTTAACGGCCCGCAGGCAAAGACCGTATCGCCGGGGGAGGCCTCCTCCTTCATGGCGGAAATGGAAGTCCCCATCTTTCCGAAGCTCCCGTCCTCCGTGGCGTAAGTCACGTCTATTCCAAGCTCCCTTTCGTCCTCGAAGACATACGATATATCGTCTTTGGTCTTGCCTCCCATGATGAGGCGCGCCGATCCGCCCTTCGCCTCCGCAACGGAGATCAGTGGGGCGACGCCGGCCCCCCCTGCCACAAGAAGCGACCTTCTCCCCTCCGGCAGATCGGGAAAGCCGTTTCCGAGGGGCCCAAGGATGTCAATTGCATCCCCCGCCTTCATTTGGGAGAGGAGTCTCGTTCCCCTCCCCACCGCTCGGTAGAGTATCTCAACGGCTTCCATACCCTTTCGGAATCGGTATATCGAAAAGGGCCTCCTCAGGAGGGGATCTGTCTCCCACCCTTCGCCCCTGACCATGACAAACTGCCCCGGCCTTCCCCTGAGAAGCGCCTCCGTAGCCGAGACGGCGAGTCTGAAGTAGCCCGGGGCGGCCTCCCTATTCGATAATATTTTCGCCTTCATACAGGGACCTGTATATACTGTAAAATTGCAGGATTCTCTTGACGTACGCCCTCGTCTCCGAGTAGGGAATGTTCTCTATGAACTCGTCCATCTCCATCTTAGGGTCGGCGTTTTTCTTCCACTTCCTTGCATTTCCGGGGCCGGCATTGTATCCGCAAAGGGCGAGGACCTTGTCGTCGCCGAACTCTCTCATAAGCCCCTTTAGGTAGTAAACGCCGAACTTGAGGTTCGTCCTGTGATCGAGGAGGTCCTTCACCTCGAAATCCTCATGGCTGATGCCCTCTGCTATCTCCCTTCCGGTGGCGGGCATGATCTGCATCAGTCCAACGGCCCCGGCCCAGGAGTAGACCCCCGGCTGGAAGAGGCTCTCTGCCCGCATTACGGAGTATATGAAGGCAGGCTCTATCTCGTTTTCCTTGCAGAGTTTTACCACCTCCCCCTTGTACGCCTCGGGGTACTTCATCTGCCAGTAAAGGTCGTTTTCTCCCGGTATATATTCATCCAGATAGTTTTTGAAATACCTGTTCGCTATCACAACAGGGGTGTAGTAATCCCCGGAATACCTGAGAAGCCTCGCCACCTCGATCAAAAGCTCCGGGTCTCCAACGCACCTTTCGACAATCAGATCCAGCTCCAGCGACGCCAGGTCGTTCATGTTCATCGACATCAGCTCCAGCGACTTCTTGAGGTGGGATGTTATCCTCTCGTCCGATGTAAACTTGGTGTAGCGCATGAGGCCCGGCGACCAGAAGTTCTGATCAAATTTGTCGCTCCTCGGCCTGATCGTCACGGAAATGCCCATGCCCTTGAGCCTCTCTATCGCCTGGTAGTTATAGTAGGTGTAGCTGTACTTATCGATCAGCGTCCGGTAGATAGCCATCGCCTCTTCTACTTTGAACTGCTCTTCAAGGGCCCTCGCCTTCCAGTAGAGATACTGGGGATACTCGCTCTTGCCCTTGTAGCTGTTTGTCATTCGATCAAAATAGGCTTCCGCGGCCTTGTAGTCCCCCTTGACGTAATATATCCACCCTATGTACCAGAGTACTTCTTTTATCCTCCCGCTGTGGGAATAGCTCTTCAGGTATTTCTTGTAATAGAGGAGCGCATTGTCGTAGTCCTTTATCTCTTCATACGTCCTGGCGGCGAGATAGAGGGCGTCGTCGGCAAGGGTATTTCTGGGGCCGGAGTTGTATATCTTGAGGTAGGCCGATATTGCAAGGCCGTCCTTGTCCATCTTGTCGTACGTCTTTGCCTGCCAGAAGAGGAGGAGGTTATACGGGAGCTTCGGGGGGAGGTCTTTGTTGTTCTTTACAAGGCTGTTTAGAATCTCGGACGCCTTTCTGTAGTCCCTCTTTCCGTAGTAACACTTGGCCCTGATAAACTCCAGCTCGCTTCTTGTCTTGAGCCTCTCCTTTGCGGTCCCTAAAAGCGCCGGCATCTCGGTTATGGCGTTAAGCGCGCTGTTGTAGCAGTTGGCATCGTATAGGGTGTCTATCCTCCTTTTCAGCTCACCCTCGGTTATGTTGGAAAGCCCGCCTATCTTCGTCAGGGCAATAAAGGCCATTCCTGCTGTTTCGTCGGCCGGATATTCCAGCCACACCGACTTGTAGATGAGCTTTGCCTCCTCCATTTTCCCCATCGAATCGAGGGTCTTCCCCTTTTTAAAGAGGACTATGGGGTACTGTTTCGATTTTTTGTTAGATTTGAGGAAGTCGTCGTAGATTTCAAGAGCCTTTTCGGGCTTGCCGATGCCGACCAGATAGTCGGCGATCTTTACGGTCATCTCTCTGTTCCAGACGCTGTCGGGATGTTCGTTTAGCAATCTCTCCCCAAGCTTCAAGGCCTGCTCGTAGCTTCCCGTGGTGGAATAGAGTATCGACAAGTTGTAGACAGCGTAGTCCTCCATCTCCCGATAATTTGCGAGACAATACTTGAGGTATATCTCGGCGGTGTCGAGCTTGCCCTGTTTCATAGCGGCCATAGCCGCCATGTACGCTATCTTGTTGGCTTGGGGCTCCTTCAGGGACGAGAGGTTCATCCCGTCGACTTCAATGAGGAGCGCGTCGTACTTCTTCTCCGACATGAGCGACAGGACGTACAGAAACTCATCGCCCGGCTGAAAGCGGGAGATCCTCTTTACGCAGGAGAACTGGAAGACAACAAAAAGGATCAAGGAGAGAAATATTAGAATGAAATATCTCGCCTTCTTCATAATCTCAAAAAATCCCTTCATTTTTCGCCCTCCTTGAACTCTCTCCTCAACCTGTTTGCAAGGTTGTGGGCCGCCCTTATCGGCTCCGGGAGCCTGTACTTCCCCACGGAGGAGAGGACCAGATCCACAGCTCCCTCGCGGCTTATGAGGTTTCCCGGTGAGACGAAGAGTGGCTTTACGCCTCTCTTCGTCCTTACCACGTAACCCAAAAGTTCGCCGTCTTGGGTGAGTTGCGTCTTGCTCCCCTTCTTAAGGCCGACCTCGCCGTATTTGCCAACGAGCCTTGTCTTTGCGCAGCCGACCGAGGGAATGCCCAAGACCACCCCCATGTGGGATGCGAGGCCGAATCTCCTCTGGTGTGCGATCCCCTGTCCGTCGAATATTACGGCCTGGGGTAGGATCTTCAGCTTCTCGAAGGCCCTGACTATGGCCGGCCCCTCCCTGAAAGAGAGGAGGCCCGGAATGTATGGAAAATCTATCTTCATGGAATGGTGGGCGGAATCGACGACCTCGAATGTATCTATGTCCATAACGACTACCGCGGCGAATATCTGGTCTTTTCCTTTCTTCGATTTGGTATCAAACGATACGTCCGCCCCGGCGACAAGCTTGACCTTTTTTAAGTCCCCCTCGAGAACGAGCTTCTTTTTAAGCTCCTCCTGAACCTGTTTCGCCTTCAGGTAGTCCATGTCCCATGGGTCTTTCTTTCTCGTCGAAACCTTGAAACCCCAGTATGAGCCAACAAGGGAGCCGACCGAATCCATAAAGATATCAAGCGGCTCGAAGAACCTCCCTTTGACGAAAAGCTGATGAATCTCGTCCGATACGCCGTAGAGTGAGGCGAGCAGGAAAGAGAGGAGAAGGTAGTTTTTAAAGCTGCCTCTTTCACGCCCCGATGCGAGGGCGGCAAACAGGAGCGCGGATAGAATGAGATACTCGAACAGGTGTATCAGCTTGTCAAAGCCGGGAGGGCCGGCCTTTATCCGGCTTCCCGGAATTGACGAGCCTATAAAAATAAGGATCGCGTATGCTATAACTGCGATCCAGAGGTATCTCTTTTTTGACACGCTTTTTTGTACGAAATAGAAAAAAAGTACTTTAAAAATGTCTCTAAGTTTTTATATCAAGATATTTGAAAATTTTCACCGTCCTTTAAGGACCGGCGGCAAATATCCGCCCCAAAATGTTCAGGGTTAAGAATTCTGGAAATCCTTACGCTCAACTCCCCAATGAAAGCCAATCACCCCCATCCACTCCTCACCATTCCTGTCCCTGCCTCCCTGTTATCTCCACCCCCCCCGCCATTTCCATTACCCCACCCCTCCCCCCCCCCATTATTCACACCACCTCCGCCATTCCCGTCACCCCACCATCTCAATCACTTACACCGTCCCTTTCATCCCCTGCACCCCATAATCCCCACCACTTGCACCGCCCCCTTCACCCTATGCACCCCAACATTCCCATCACTTAAGCCAACCCCGTCACCTCTTTCCCCCATCATCTTCTCCGTCCCTGTGATTCCCGACGCCTTATAATAAAATCCACCCACCCCCGCCTTTATTACCCCCTACTCCCACCCGCTGTTATTGCAACTCCCTGCCCCACCTCAATCCCCCAGGGCCAAATCACATCTTGTACTTGCCGAAGTCATCGGGATCGAGATTGTCGAGTATCTCCGCCCATTTCTTCTTCGCCTCTTCGCTGTGAAGGTCTTCCGGCCTTGTGAGGTCGATCTTCCTCGATTTCTCTATTACCGATTCCTCCATGAATATCTTCGCTTCGGTCCTCAGCGCTATCGCTATGGCGTCGCTCGGCCTTGAGTCTATCTCAAAGCCCTTACCCCCGGAGGATAGATATATCTTCGCGTAGTAGGTGTTGTCTTTGAGGTCGTTTACCACGATCTTTTCTATCTTGACGTCCAGTGTATTCATAACGTTCTTAAAAAGGTCGTGGGTCATGGGACGTGAAAACTTGATATCTTCAAGAACGGTTGCAATGGCGCTTGCTTCCAATAGCCCAATCCATATCGGGACCGTGCTTTTTTCCTCTTTGTCTTTGAGTATGACAATAGGAACGCTGGATACGGGATCGATTGCCAGACCGCTTATCTTCATTTCTTTTGCCATTTTTTTCTCCAATAAAAGGATTATGGCTGAATAACCTCCCCCCAGAGGGAGTTATTGAAAGCCTTTTTTATTTTCACAGGAACAACAGAGCCGATTGCGCTTTCCGTTCCCTTGAAGTTGACTATTTTGTTCTGGTCTGATCTTCCTGTTATCTCTTCGGGGTCTTTGATGCTCAGGCCCGTTGCCAAAACGTCGTATATGGAATCTATATTTTTTAAATTGGATTTCATGGTGAGCCTTTTCTGAAGATCCTGTACTACTTCAAGCCTCCTGGATTTTTCGTTTGGACTGACGTCGTCCTCGAGCCTTGCGGCGGCCGTTCCCGGCCTCTCGGAGTATTTGAAGGAAAATGCATTGTCGAACTCGACCTTCTCCATCACCGATAACGTCCCTTCAAAGTCGGAAACATCCTCGCCCGGAAAGCCGACGATTATATCGGTGGTGACGGCAAGGTCGCTCCTGACCGATCTTAGCCTCTCGATTTTATCGATATAGTCCTCGACCGTGTATCCCCTGTTCATCATTTTGATTATCTTGTTCGATCCGGACTGAACCGGAAGATGAATATGGGACGAGAGCGTCTCGATCTCCTTGAAACAGGAGATAAGATCGTCGGACATATCCTTTGGGTGCGACGTCACAAACCTGATCCTGTAGATGCCGTCGATCTTGGAAATTTTTCTTATAAGCTCCGGAAATCGGAGGCCGTTTTTAGGGTCGCTATAGGAGTTCACGTTCTGGCCCAGGAGCGTTATCTCTACAATACCTGTATCTATCAGGGATTTTATCTCGTCTGTGATGTCGGTTGACGGCCTCGACATCTCCCTTCCCCTGACATAGGGGACGATGCAGTAGGAGCAAAAGTTATTGCATCCCTGGATGACCGTGACAAAGGCCGTGTAATTATCGGGGTCTCTGGGGAACGGCTCAAATGGCTCAATACAATTGTTGTCGTGAAATTCGGTCTTCACTATCGGCTTTTTCCCGGATACGATCTCCGATATGATATTGGATATCGCCCCGACGTTTTTGGTGCCCAAAACGAGATCCACGTAGGGAAAGCGCCTTACGATCTCTTCCCCCTTCTGCTGGGCAACGCAGCCGGTCACCCCGATTACAAGACCCTCCTTTTTCTCCTTGAGTCTCCTGTACCTCCCGATCTCGCTGTAAGTCTTCTCCTCCGGCTTTTCCCTGACGCTGCACGTGTTGATAATGATGATGTCGGCGTCATGCGGGGAGTCAACCGCAGTAATGCCGTCCCGGGAGAGAAGCCCCCTCATCCGCTCGCTGTCGTGAACGTTCATTTGACACCCGAACGTCCTGAAATAAACGCTCCTTGGCCCCCTTTCGGTTTTCCCCCATTTATGTAGATCGTCGGCAGACATTTGATCTATTCAAAAATTTTCAAGGATATATTTACTTAAGAGTTTTATATCGTCCATCTCCTCGTCATCTATCTTCAGATTGCCTATGTATCCCATCTCCACCTCGTAGGCTATGTCCCCTATAATGATGGAATCCAAAAAGATGTCCGGTTTCAGGTGCTTGATGTCGTCCTTGGTCTTTACGGAGCCTAATAGCTTCGGCTCGTCCACATCCCCCGATGTCAGCTTGATAAACTTGTACGCAGGGACAAGCTTGTATTTCAGTCTGTTGCCGGTAAGGGTGGTGATAACATTATCCGAAAAAGATACCCTTCCATCTTTTACCCAGGCTTCAAGTTTCTCCTGCGGCAGAAATATCTTCTTTTTCACTTCGTTTCCCAATGACGACACCCAAATAAAACATGAAAAAGATCTGATCCGTCAGATTCATCAATATTATAGCATAATGAGTTTACTTATCAAGCATAAAACTTCCCCAGCCCCGAAACTTTGGTCGGGCAATCAGAAGGATTACCGGAAGCACGATCAGGTCTCCTATAAGGGCGCTGAACATGGTAAACGCTGTCAGTGATCCGAACCACTTGACCGGTACGAAGCTTGCGAACAGGAGAACGAAAAAACCGCTGCCCACAACCATGGTCGTAAATATTATCGGCTTGCCCGTGTTCATCAACGTGTTTTTGATGGCGCTCTCGACGTCTCTTCCCTCTCTTATCTCCCTGAAGTATCGTGTCATGAAGTGTATAGTGTCGTCAACGGCTATTCCTATGGCGACGCTCCCTATCATAATGGTTGACGTGTTGAGATGGATACCCATCCAGCCCATAAGACCCAGTGTTAAAAATATGGGGATCAGGTTCGGTATCATGCTCAACGACCCGAGGTAGAACGACCTAAACACCAAAGACATAACCAAAAAGATCGTAAAAAGGGCCAATAGTATGCTCTTTATTTGACCGTCGACCATTGACCTGTCCATGTTGTTGTAGAGGACGGTATCCCCTGTGACCCTCACCGTGAGGTCGTCCGTGAAGTTGTTTTCGCAGTAATCTTTTGTTTCATTGATAAACTTCCTCAACTCCTGGGAGCTCATGTGAATGAGCCTTGTGGTCACCGTTCCCTTCTCATAGGTGAAATCGACGAATCGATCGAAATCGTCCGGATCGCCGCTCATGGAGTAAAGGAGGAGGTATTGGGCGACGAGGTTTCTCGTCTCCGGGATTGTGTAATATTTCGGATCCCCGTCGTGCATAGCCTTGTTCATATCCTTCAGGAAGTCCAGGATCGATATCGTCTTTCTTACCTGAGGCTTCGATTCGAGGTATTTCTGGAGCTTCTCCATCTGATACAGCACACGGGGCTCCTTTATCACTCCCTCCTCGTTCCCCTCGATTACGACGTTAAGGGAGCTCGTCCCGGTGAGGTGCTCCTGTATGAAGAACGTGGATACATAAATATCGCTGTCCTTCTTGAAGTACTTTATGAAATCGGTTTCTATCTCTATTTTAAAGATCCCAAAAATCGAAAAGGCCGTTATCAAGATACACGTCAATACAACATGGACTTTCCTCTTCATCACGAAAAGTAAAAGGCCTTTGAGAACCCTTTCCGTCAACCCCGCCGTCTTTTTATCGACAACCTTGACCTTCGGCGCTTTGATGTAGAAGAGGATTATCGGTACGACGGTGAGGACTATTGCGAATGCGAAGACGACCCCTATAGCGGTAAAGAATCCGAAATCCTTGATCGGCGGGATTTTACTGATGCCGAGGGAAGAAAAACCGAAGGCCGTAGTTATTGTCGTCAGGGAACAGGGAAGCAGCATGTGAGTCAGGGTGGTCCTGAGGGATTTAAATTTATCCTCTATCATCAGGTTGTTCTCGTTGTAATGCGACAGGAGATGGATGGAATGGGCCACGGTCATGACGATCAAAAGGGGCTGCAGCATGGAAAGGACCACGGTTATGGGCCTTCCCGTTATCGCGATGAATCCCAGAGCCCACGTAAGGACTATAATTACCATAAACAGGGGCAGTACCGTACACTTAACGCTTCTGTAGGCTAAATAGAGTATCAGGGCCATGAGGAAAAAGGTCAAGGGCGTAAAGACCATCTGGTCCCTCTTCAGGAAGCTTCCCATATCCCTCTTGATGGGTGGCGTGCCGGCCACGTAAAAGTCGATGTTATCGGGCACAACCTCGTTAAGCATCTCTCTTACGTCCTCCACCATCTTTTCCTTGAGGCGCTCCTCAATTTTTTTCTCCGGAAGTATAGCGTATATTGCCGTCACTCGCTCTTTTTCATCGATAAGGTAGTTGAGGTGGAGGGGATTTTCATAAACCGCATCCATCAGGCGCTTCATCTCCTCTTCGGAAGTGGGGACGTGATTTATCAAATCGTTCACCTCCAAGAGGCCTTCGGAGCCGCGAATCTCCTTGACATTGGTGAGGCTTATGACCTCATCAATATATTTATACTTTTCGAGTTTTCTTGTTATTTTGTCAATCAAGGAGAGAAATTCCGAATCGAAAACGCTTTCCACCTCGAAGCCGATGATTATCAACTCGTCGCTCCCAAAGGTCTCCCTGAATTTCTCAAAGTAGATTTTGTCCGGATCGTCATCTACCACGAAACCCTCGACCGAGTTGTCTATCCTGAGATCTTTCAACTGAAAGGCGAAAAAGACAGTGACAATAAAGACAAAAATGAGAATCGGGATTCTCATTTTAATAATGAAATCTGTTACTCTGTTCATTGTTTATTGAATCGGATCCTTGATCTACTATAACCTGTTTGGCTGTCTTTCAAATCTCTATATACCTTATACAGTTTGGTATAAATACAATATTTCCCCCGGACTGTCAATGGAATATGATTGAAAATTTGCTTTTTAGACCGAAATGTGATAAATTTACTTTACTTAAATACGGATGTCGAATGCTATGGATGCCAAAGAAAACAAAGACAGAAAACTCGTCATGAAGGGCGTACTCTCCGTGCTCTCCCTTCCAGGGCTGATCCAGACGATAAACACAAGAAAAAAGGTTCAGATAGTTTTGAAGCCGGAGGCGCAAAAGAAGGGCTCCCTCTATTTTCAAGACGGTAAAATAATTTACGCCTCCGTCGGCGATGTTATATTCGGGAAGAAGGCCTTTTTCAGGATGATGGGCTGGATAGATATCCCCTTCGAGATGTTTGAGCTTGCAAACTTCTCGAAGGATATAGAGCCGAATATAGACATGGATACCAACGAGCTGATTCTGGACGGAACCCGACACTTGGACGAGACACATCAACTCGAAACGAAGCTCCCCCTTTATTACAAGATAAGACCAGGCGACACAAAGGGATTGGACCTGACTGATAATGAGAGGAAGATCCTTGAGATCATAGGCCCTCAGGACTTCGTGAAGAACATACTGAATAGAAGCAACAGCGATGACCTCTCAATCTATCGTCTTTTGGTACAGCTGTACGAAAAAAACGCAATATCATTGCTGCGCACAAAAATGCTTATCATAGACGACAACAGGTTTTTTGCGGACATCATAAATGATGTTGTGGATAAAATATTCAAGAACCTTTTTGTCACCCACGTCGTAGACACCGGTGAAAAGGGGATCGCGATTATAGAAGGCCCAAGCAAGCCCGACCTCATCCTGTCAGATCTAATAATGGAGGGCAAGGACGGCTTTGACGTAATTGAGTCGGCAAAAAAAAATAGTATCCCTATAATAATCTTGACTTCCGAGAGGAGAGATAAAGACAAGATCACGGCTACCGGCGCGGAATACATGCATAAATCGGTCCTGGGAACCGATGAATTTACAGACTTTTTTAAAAAGGTCCTTTTTAAAATATTAACCATAGACCATTAATCCCGCCCTAAAAATATCTCGGATTAACTTACTTTTATAAAGGATTTGCAGTCGATTTGTTTCCCGCAGCGAAAAGGCATCCAGCGCTTTAGTCCGCTTCATCAAATGATCGGAGGAAACGTTCCGTAATTTGCGCAATGAAAAATAACAAACTCCATTACCGCCTGATTAAAATCGGTGAAAAAGACTATGTCCATGATTTAGTACTTCGCGTATTTTACAGATTCGTTGCGTCATCCTACTCCAAAGACGGGATAAACGCGTTCACCAACATGCTCACACCTTCATTTTTGACCGAGGAAAGTAGAGACAGGTTCACCGTCGTTTCCTAATCCAAGAGCCGAATTGAAGGGACCCTGACAATGATTAACAGAAGCCATATCGCCCTCCTTTTCGTGGATTCCGAGTTTCAGGGAAACGGTATCGGCAGGGGCCTTATACGGTATGGGATTGATTTATCCCTAAAGAAATGTTCCTACCTGGATACTATTACTGTAAGCTCCTCCGCCTAACTCCACCTCTTTCTATTAATCTGTTGGATTTAAGGCGGTTGGAGAGGAAAATGATGAGGACGGGATGCGGTTTTTGCCTATGGGGAAAAAGTTGAGCGTATAGAAAGGCCCGTTTAAGCCCACATAAACCGACTCTCTTCGGAAATCATTCACTGCATCAAGCTAATATCTAATATCGCGGGATTTAGTTCGGGGGTGTTGTTGTTTTTTCCGACTCTTTTAGGATGTCTTTATTGTCGTATCTGAGAGAAGTTGACAACTTGCCACATGTCAATGTTTGTAACGGATATTTGAACTACATTTTAGACTGATATTTTCCGAGAGTGGTTAAAAAAGTAATCGGCAGGCTTTTTTGGATATTTGATTTTAACCGTCGACTCTGCTTTTGAGCTCCCTTCCCACCTTAAAGAAGGGCAGCTTTTTCTCCTTTACTTCAATGCTCTTGCCCGTCTTTGGATTCCTGCCCTTGTAGGCCTTATATCTCTTTACGACAAAACTTCCGAATCCCCTGATCTCGATCTTATCGTCATCTTTCAAAGCCTTGGTCATTTCATCGAAGACGTGATTGACTATACGCTCCGACTTTTTTAGAGTCAGCTCGGACTTTTTGGCGAGGATTTCTACAAGATCGGATTTATTCATTGAAGTTCTTTTTGGGGAACATACTTCTAATAATATAT